>DASPRL010000103.1 GCA_035624475.1 Terriglobales bacterium | reverse complement strand
TGGCGGGAAAGTGGCACTCCCTAGAAACTAGAAACGAGAAACCAGAAACTAATTGGGTCGTTTCGGCTTGGCGCGGGCGATGGTGTCGTCGATGGGCTTGCGCCCGGCGAAGCCTTCCTCGGTGCCATGCCAGTGGGTGATGCCCTTCTCTCCCAGCTTCCAGCACAGCAGGATCACGCGCTCCTCGACCACGCAGGGGAAGTCGAGCAGGCCGATGTCCAGGTCCTTGACCTGCACCCCGGTGGCGGCGATCTCGGCCAGCGCGTCCTTCACCCGCTGCGCCGCCTTCTCCTTCTCCGCCTTGCGCTTCTTCAGGTAGCCGATGTTGAGGAAGCTGCCGCCGTGCAGAAAGACGCGGCTGGCCACCTGCTGGAACTCCTGGTCCACCGCCTCGAGGATGGCTTTGGCCTCCATGGCCGAGCGCAGCAGCGACTCCAGCACCGGCAGCAGCGTCTGCGCTTCCTGCAGGGTGAAGGTGCGGTTGGCCATGGCTAAGCGATCTCCAGCATGCGGTCCAGGGCGACGTGGGCCCAGCGCTTCACGTCCTCGCGCACCCGGATGCGGTTGACCACGTTGCCCTCCACCAGGTTCTCCAGCGCCCAGCCCAGATGTTGCGGCGAGATGCGGAACATGGTGGTGCACAGGCAGCCGGAATCGTCGAGCGTGATCACCATCTTGTCCGGGTTCTCCCTGGCCACGCGGTTGACCAGGTGGATCTCGGTGCCCACGGCGAACTGCGTGCCCGCGGGGGCCTCTTCGACGATCTTGATGAGTCGGTCGGTCGAGCCCAGGGCGTCGGCCTTCTGGCAGACCTCCCAGCGGCACTCGGGATGCACGATCACGCGGATGCCGGGATAGCGCGCCCGCACCTGCTCCACGTGCTCGGGCAGGAAGCGCTGGTGCACCGAGCAGTGCCCCTTCCACAGGATCACGCGGGCGGCGCGCATCTGCTCCACCGTCAGCCCGCCCTGCGGCAGGAACGGGTCCCACACCGCCATGTCGCCGAGCGGGATGCCCATGCCATAGGCGGTGTTGCGCCCCAGGTGCTGATCGGGGAGGAAGAAGATCTTGGGCGTCCGCGCGAAGGCCCAGCGGAAGGCGGCGGGGGCGTTGGAGGAGGTGCAGACCATCCCGCCGCGCTCCCCGCAGAAGGCCTTGATGGCGGCGGTGGAGTTCATGTAGGTGAGCGGGGTGATGCCGTCGCCCGAGTCCCCGGTCAGACCGGCGGCCACGAAGTGCTCCCAGGCGTCCTCCACCTGGCCGATCTCGGCCATGTCGGCCATGGAGCAGCCCGCGTTCAGGTCGGGGAGGATCACCTGCTGCGAGGGCCGCGCCAGGATGTAGGCGCTCTCCGCCATGAAGTGCACCCCACAGAAGACGATGTAGCGGCTCTCGCTCTCGGCCGCGCGCTTCGACAGGCGGTAGGAATCGCCACGGCAGTCGGCGAAGCGCACCACCTCGTCGCGCTGGTAGTGATGTCCGAGGATGAGGCAGTCCTTCCCCAGGGCACGCTTGGCGGCGACGATGCGCTCGTCCATGGTGCGGTCAGGGAGGACCAGGTAGTTGTCCAGGCGGCAGGTATCCGCAATCGCAATGGCCACGTTCGTGTCTCGCTTCCAGTCCCGGCGCAGCTTTCACCGCCCGGAACGGGGATGTTGAAAGCGTCCTCCGGCTCCAGCAGGTTCGCTGTCCCGTGCGGGGCCCAACCTGCGGGGTTGTTGAAGCCGGCTTGCTTCTCTTCTTTAGATGCCCCGCCTCCCGCCGGGATGCCACCGTTTCCGGTCACATGCCCTTGTGAGGAGGCTGGCTTTATTCTCCATCGGCGGCGGGGCGGGCGCAAGCGCAATCGGAGGCGGGTACCAACGTAACCGGACGGCCCTGGGAGAACAGTCTATAATCCCTTTCATTCGAGGATCTTACGGACCCGCGTCACGCCCGGGGAACACGCCATCAAGACACCCAGTTACATCCCCGAACTTGACGGCCTGCGTGCCCTGGCCATCCTGGCGGTGCTGGGCTCGCACATGCCGCTGTACTGGCAGGTGCCGCACCCGCTGCTGGCCGAGGTGGCCCACCGCGGCTGGATCGGCGTGGACCTGTTCTTCGTGCTCTCCGGCTTCCTCATCACCGGCATCCTGCTCGACGCCCGCCGCGAGCCTCACTACTATCGCAACTTCTACGCCCGGCGCGCGCTGCGCATCTGGCCGCTCTACTACGCGGTGCTGCTGCTGGCCATCTTCGTCTTCCCGCTGCTGGTGCCGCACCTGCGCCCCCTCCTCCAGCAGTATCCCTGGCGCTGGTACTTCCTCTACCTGCAGAACTTCGCCTACGGACAGGGCGGCATCCCGGTGCTGACCGTCACCTGGTCCCTGGCCATCGAGGAGCAGTTCTACCTGGCCTGGCCGTTGGCGATCTCCGCGATCGCGGGCGCGCGCTTCCGCAACCTGCTGCTGGTGCTGCTGGTGGCGGCGCCGCTGCTGCGCCTGCTGATGGCGCTGACCGGGCAGGACCCGGGCAACATCTTCACCTACACCTTCAGCCGCATGGACGGCATCGCCGCCGGCTCGCTGGTGGCCTGGTGGATGCGCTCGGAAAGCTTCACTCCGGAGAAGCTGCGGCGTTGGGGAGGGCTGGCGCTAGGGGTGGGCGGCGTGGCTTCGATCGCGCTGCTGATCTGGAGGCAGGGCTCGATGTGGGTGTTCAGCGCGCTGGCCGCGGCCTTCGCCGGCCTGCTCATGCTGGTGCTGGACGCGCGCTCGCGTCCCGGCTGGGGATCGAAGCTGCTGGCCTGGCGCCCCATGCGCTACACCGGCAAGATCAGCTACGGCCTCTACCTGCTGCACCCCATGGCCTACGCTCTGGCGCTGCCGCTGGCCAAGGCGCTGCGCCTGGCGTTTCCGGCGACCACGGCCGGCGACCTTCTGGGCAGCCTGGCGCGCCTGGGCTTGGTCTATCTGGTGGCCACGGTTTCCTGGTATGCCTTTGAAAGCCCGCTGCTGAAGCTGAAGGCCTACTTCGCGGGACCGAAGACTGCAGCCACGCCGCAGCTTGTGCCCGAGAGATCTGCCGCCGGTTGAATGACTGACGTCCGACGTCTGACGTCTACCCCCCGATGTGCACCATGGTGCGCGAGGGCGGCACGAAATCGGCCTCGCCGATGTGGTGGCGCTCCTCCTTCTTGCCCATCGCGAGCTGAATGTAGTCCACCACCTCCTGGTCCGAGGCCCCGCGCCGCATCCATCCCGCCAGGTCGTGGTCGAAGACGGAGAACAGGCAGGTGCGGATCTTGCCGTCCGAGGTCAGGCGCACGCGGCTGCAATGCCCGCAAAACGGGTGCGAGACGGGGGCGATGATGCCGATCTCGCCCACTCCGTCGTCGAACTGGTAGCGGCGCGCAGTCTCGCTGGGAGCATGCGGTAGCTCGACCAGCGGGCGGAACTCGCGCATGCGCTCCAGGATCTCCTCCAGGCGCACCACGATCTCCGGCGACCACACCCGGTCCTCCTCCAGGGGCATGAACTCGATGAAGCGCACGATCACGCCTTCCTCGCGGGCGAAGCGGCCGAACTCGGTGATCTGGTCGTCGTTGAAGCCGCGCAGGAGCACGCAGTTCACCTTCACCGGCGCCAGGCCCGCGCGCTTGGCGGCGCGGATGCCGTCGAGCACGGCGTGGAAGCCGTGGGGCACGCGCGTGATGCGGTGGAAGCGCTCGGGCTCGACCGCGTCCATGCTCACGGTGACGCGGCGCAGCCCTGCGTCCTTGAGCGGCTGCGCCAGTTCCGCCAGCAGGTGGCCGTTGGTGGTGATGGCCAGGTCGAGCCCGCCGCCGTCGGCGGTGCGCAACTGCGCCAGCTCCTCCACGAACCCCGCCACTCCATGACGCAAGAGCGGCTCACCCCCGGTGATGCGGATCTTCTCGATGCCCAGCGCGACGAACAGCCGCGCCAGCCGCAGGTACTCGGTGAACTCCAGCTCGGCGTAGAGGGGCCCCTGGTTGCCGGTGCGGCAGTACACGCACTTGTAGTTGCAGCGGTCGGTGATGGCGATCCGCAGGTCGGTGATGCGGCGGCCGAATTTGTCGCGCAGCAGCATTTCGCGTTCGTGCGCTTCCGGGAGCGGCCCAGCGAAGGAAAGAAGACCGGCGGCGCCGCCGCGGCAGGCAGCGCGGGTGGTTTCCTTTCCAAGGGTCTCTTGCGAGACACGGGAGGCGCCGGCGTTTCCCCCGGCACCCTCGTCCGTCCCGCTCCGCGGGAACGGAACCGCCGCCTGGTCCCGGGTATGCCCGGGGGGACCCGGCGGTCGGAAACAACTCCGGGATTATAGACGCTGGGGCCCGCTTGCGGGCTGCGATTTTTTCTGGGCAGCGCCCGGCCTCACTTGCCGGGCGGGCTGGTGCGGTTGATCTCCGCGAGGATGCCGCTCATGCGCGCCTTCAGGATCTCCTGGCGCGCGCGCTGCTTGTCCAGGTCGGGCCAGACTTCGGAGAGGTACTTCCAGCCATCCGCGCCGCGGCCCCCGTAGAGATAGTCGAGGATCACCTGCAGCACTAGCCCTTCGGTCTCGTTGCGGCGGCGCAGATCTTCCGGGTCCAGGTTCTTCTGGCCTCCCCCACCTCCGCCACCCGGGGTGTTCCCCCCTCCCACCCCGCTGCCCTGGGGAAGGTTGGGCGTGGGGCTGCCGGTGAAGTCCTCCAGGGCTTTCTTACCCATCTGCGACTTGGCTTGGGTGATGTCGGCCTCGTAGTCGGTCCAGAAAGCCTGGCTGACATTGAATAGGTTGCCATCCTTGATGCGGAAGACCACCAGGGGAGCGGGCGACTGCTCGCGCAGCAGGTGGTCGAAACCATAGAAGGCGAAGTCGTGCGCCCAGATCTCGATCTTGCCGTCGCCGTCGCGGTCGCCGAAGCTCAGCTCCACCGAGGTGCGGAACTCGCGCTGCAGTGGCGGGGTCATGCCCGGAGTCACGATGGCATAAACGTAGCAGCATTGCTCCGGCCCGGAGTCGGTCTGGAGCACCACGTCCAGTTTGCCGTCGTTGGTGATGTCGCTGCCGGTGGCCGGGCTGAGCGAGGCGTTCACCCCGGTGATCTCGTACACCGTGCTGCCGTCGGGCGCCAGCAGGGCGGCGCGGCAGGCGCCCTCCTGGGAGGCGGGGCCGACCTGCTCCACATAGCCGTCCCACAGCGGCTTCGATGCGCCGCCCACGCCGCGCGCGCAGTCGGCGGCCAGGGCCGCGGAAGACACCAGCAGGAGAACCGGAAGGAGGACCGCGGATCTCAGCTTCATGGGGTGA
>DASPRL010000102.1 GCA_035624475.1 Terriglobales bacterium | reverse complement strand
CGAACGAGATCCCGAAGCTCTACAGGTCTACCGCCACTCGTCCGCGCACCTGCTTGCCGCCGCTGTCCTCGAGCTCTTCCCCGAAACTAAGCTCGGCCACGGCCCCGCCACCGAACACGGCTTCTTCTACGACTTCTACCGCCCCACCCCCTTCACCCCCGAGGACCTGGAGCGCATCGAGAAGAAGATGCAGGAGCTGGTCGCGCAGGACATCCCCTACGCGCAGGACTTCCTGCCGCGCAAGGAGGGGCTGGAGAGGTTCAAGAGCGAGGGCGACTTCATGAAGTGCCATTTCATCGAGCAGTTCACCGCGCCCGATGAGAAGATCTCGCTCTACCGCACCGGCAAGTTCGTGGACTTCTGCCGCGGCCCCCACATCCCCTCCACCGGGCGCATCAAGGCCTTCAAGCTGCTCAGCATCGCCGGCGCCTACTGGCTGGGCGACGAGAAGAACCCGCAACTGCAGCGCATCTACGGCACCAGCTTCTATTCCAAGAAGGAGCTGGACGAGTACCTGCACCGCATGGAGGAGGCCCGCAAGCGCGACCACCGCGTGCTGGGCAAGCAGCTCGACCTGTTCTCCATCCAGGAGCTGGCGGGGCCGGGGCTCATCTTCTGGCATCCCAAGGGCGGCATCATCCGCAAGGAGATGGAGGACTGGCTGCGCGCCGAGTACCTCAAGCGCGGCTACTCCCTGGTCTACACCCCGCATGTCTTCCGCCGCCACATGTGGGAGGTCAGCGGGCACGAGGGCTTCTACGCCCAGAATATGTTCACCCCCATGGAGCTGGAGGACGCCGAGTACCGCGTCAAGCCCATGAACTGCCCGGGGCACATCCTCATCTACAAGGACCAGTTGCGCTCCTACCGCGACCTGCCGGTGCGCCTGGGCGAATTGGGCACCGTCTACCGCTACGAGCGCTCGGGAGTGATGCACGGGCTGCTGCGGGTGCGCGGCTTCACCCAGGACGACGCCCACATCTTCTGCACCCCGCAGCAGATCGAAGACGAGATCGACGGCTGCCTCGACTTCGCCGAGGCCGTGCTCAAGGTTTACGGCTTCACCGAATTCAACGCCGAACTCTCCATCTGGGACAAGAACGACCGCAAGTCCTACGCCGGCTCGGACGCCAACTGGGAACTGGCCATCCGCTCATTGGAGAAGGCGCTGCAGCGCCGCAACATCCCTTACAAGACCATGCCCGGCGAGGCCGTCTTCTACGGCCCCAAGATCGACGTCAAGCTGGTGGACGCCATCGGGCGCCCCTGGCAGCTCTCCACCGTGCAGTTCGACTTCAACCTGCCCGAGCGCTTCGGGCTGGAGTACGTGGGCGAGGACGGCGCGCGCCACCAGCCCCTCATGGTGCACCGCGCCCTCTACGGCTCCATCGAGCGCTTCTTCGGAGTGCTGATCGAGCATTACGCCGGGGCCTTCCCGGTGTGGCTGTCGCCGGTGCAGGTGGTCTTGATCCCCATCAGCGAGCGGCACGCGGAGTACGCGGGCTCGGTGGCGCGGCAGCTCGAGGCCGCCGGGGTGCGCGTGCACGTGGACGCCCGGCCGGAGAAGATGAACGCCAAGATCCGCGAGCACGCCCTGCAGAAGGTGCCCTTCCTGCTGATCGTGGGCGACAAGGAAGCCGAGGCGGGCAAGGTCAATGTCCGCACCCGCGGCAAAGAGAAGACCGAGGACATGGCGGCGGGGGAGTTCGTGGCCCGGGTGAAGGACCTCATCGCCACCAAGGCGACGACGCTCTAGCGGCGGCGCAGGGCGATGTCGCGGTAGATCATCTCCAGGATGCGCATGCGGTCGGCCGAGCCCATGCCCAGGAACTCGGCGCCCATGCGGTCGGAGACCACGTTGCGCACCACCGCCCGCGCCCGGAACCAGTCGGCGACGGGGGAATCAGGCTTGAAGCGCAGCTCCAGGGTGGCGCCCACCGGCCACACCTGCGGGCCTTTGAAGCCGATGCCGGTCTCGCTGATGTCCACCCCCAGGCCGTCGGCCTGGGCGTCGCCCTCGCCGTAGCGGACCTGGAGAGCGGTGCGCCAGCGCGGGCAGCCGCGGCGATCGGGTCCGCCGCTTCCGTTTTGGAGTCCTGTCGCCATGCCCGGCCTCAGAGAGCCGGCGGGGTCGCCGGCTTCATGCGTTCCCGCCCCGCCCCGTCATGCCCCGGTGGATCATCTCCTGGATGCGGGTGCGGTCGAACATGCCCAGGCCGACGAATTCCGCTCCCATGCGGTCGCGGCCGCAGTGGCGGACGACGCCGCGGGCCTTGAACCACTCCACCGGCGCCCCCTGGCGGAAGTGGATCTCGATGTCGCTGCCCACGGGATAGCTGACGCCCCCCGTGAAGCCGATGCCGCGCTCGCTGATGTCCAGGGCGCGGCCGCGCGCCAGTTGCCGGGCCCCGTAGAGCACTTCCAGGTCGGTGGGCCAGCGCGGATGCACCCGCGCTTCCATCGTCCCGGTCCCGCCTTGTTCACCACCCATAGGCGCCTCGCCTGACCACGCGCTGGGCCTCGGTTCCTGAACCAGAGAGGGTAACCTCTCCGGTGCAAAATGGTACATGTCCGTATGGGGGAATGCACCATGCCGGAGGGTCATGTACTTTAGTAACTAGGCTACCCCTGCGGTTAGAATCAATCCACCATGAAGCTGCGCATCGCCTGGGTGGGCAAGACCCGCTCCGCCGCCATTAACTCCTTGACTGCAGAGTACTTACAGCGCCTGGCCCGCTACCTGCCCACAGAGTCGCAGGAGTTCGCGAGCGAGGCGACGCTGCTGGCCTCGCTGGAGCGCTCTGCCGGGCGCACCCGCCCGCTCTCGGTGCTGCTGGACCAGCGCGGCCGCCAGCTCACCAGCGAGGAGTTCGCCGAGCTGCTGCGCGACCAGCAGGACCGCGGCACCCAGTGGCTGATCTTCGCGGTGGGCCCCGCCAACGGCTTCTCCCAGGAGGCCCGCCGCTCCGCCGACCTGGTCCTCTCCTTCGGCAAGATGACCCTGGCCCACGAACTGGCGCGCGTGGTTTTGCTGGAACAGCTCTACCGGGCGTTTACAATCCTGAAAGGACACCCATACCACACGGGTCACTCGTGACCCATGTGGTATGGAAGGTTTCAAGGTTTCAGAGTTTCAAGGTTTCAAAGTGAAGTCGCTTTGGCCTTGAAGCCTTGAAACCTTGAAACTTTGAAACCTATGCCCGACATTCGCAAAGGCCTGATCATCGTGCACACCGGCCCCGGCAAGGGCAAGACCACGGCCGCTCTGGGCACCGCCCTGCGCGCCGTGGGCCAGGGCCTGAAGGTCCTCATGCTGCAGTTCCTCAAGGGCTCCTGGCACTACGGCGAGCTGGACGCGGTGCAGGCCTTCGGCGACAAGTTCGTTCTCAAGCAGATGGGCCGCGGCTTCGTGAAGGTGGGTGGGGCCGAGCCCGACCCCGAGGATGTGCGCCTGGTCGAGGAAGCCTGGAAAGAGGCCGAGCAGGCCATCCAATCCGGGCAGTGGGACCTGGTCATCCTGGACGAGATCAACTACGCCATCAGCTACAAGATGCTGGATCCGGCGCGGGTGGTCGCGGCGCTGAAGAAGAAGCCGGAGCGGGTGCATGTCATCTTGACGGGGCGCAACGCCCATCCGGCAATCGTGGAGCTGGCCGACACCGTCACCGAGATGCGCCAGGTCAAGCACGCCTACGAGAAGGGCGTGGAGGCGCAGCGCGGCATCGAGTACTAGCCCGCCGCCCCGGCCGGCCTTGCTTTCTATATACTGTCCTCTTGC
>DASPRL010000101.1 GCA_035624475.1 Terriglobales bacterium | reverse complement strand
CGTCGAATGCGTGCGCGAGTGGGCGGCGGAGGAGGGCGTGTTCGCGGCGCCCGAGGGCGCGGCCTCGCTGGCGGCCTACAAGAAGCTCCTGGCGCGGAAGTTCCTCAAGCCGTCGGACACGGTGGTGCTGTTCAACACCGGCTCGGGGCTGAAGTACATCGACGTGATCGCGCCCGCGCTGAAGGCGGAGGCGGGTGCCGCGGACCAATCCGCGCGCCACATCGGCGGGATCATCGGGCCCTATTGATTTATCCATTTATTGATTTCTTGATTCATTCATTGACGGACACATCGGGCGGCGCCGATTGCCTGGGCGCGAGGGAAATCAATAAATCAACAAATCAATAAATCAGCAAATCAACCAATGACAGATCGCCTCTACTACCACGATTCCTTCCTCTACGACTTCGACGCCAAGGTGGTGGAGGTGGGCGAGCACGCAGGGCGGCTGGCGGTGGTGCTGGACCGCACCGCCTTCTATCCCACCTCGGGCGGGCAGCTCTCCGACACCGGGCGGCTGGCGCCGGCGACGGACCCGGGCGCGGCGATGCGAGTGGCCGAGGTCGCCGAGGACGAGGCGGGCATCGTCTATCACTACCTGGAGGCGCCGCCGGTGGCGCCGCTGGGCAAGGGCGCGGCGGTGCGCGGGCGCATCGACGCGGCCCGGCGTCGCGACCACATGCAGCAGCACTCCGGGCAGCACATCCTGTCGGCGGCCTTTGTGCGCCTCTTCCAGATGCCCACGGTCTCGTTCCACATGGGCGCGGAATCCTGCACCCTCGATCTCGAGACCAAGGCCCTGAACGCCGCGCAGGTGGAGCAGGCGGAGCGGCTGGCCAACCAGGTGGTCACCGAGGACCGCCCGGTCAAGGTGCGCTTCGTCAATCTGGAAGAGGCGAAGATGCTGGGGGTGCGCAAGCTGCCGGAGCTGAAGTCGGGGCGCGACCTGCTGCGCCTGCTCGACATCCTGGAGTTCGACCTGACCGCCTGCGGGGGCACGCACGTGCGTTCTACCGGGCAGGTGGGGCCCATCCTGTTGCGCAAGACCGAGAACGTGAAGCAGGGAGTGCGGGTGGAGTTCGTGTGTGGGGCGCGGGCGGTGGCGGTGGCGCGGCGCGACTTCTCGACACTCACCGAGGCCGCAGCCATCTACTCGGCGCACATCCGGGAGTTGCCGCAGCAGGTGCGCAAGGCGCAGGAGGAGCAGAAGGCGGCAGGGAAGCGGGAGCGCGACCTGCTGGAAGAGGTGGCAGAATTGCGCGCCGAGCGCCTGCTGGCCGAGACTCCGGCGGCGGGCGGCGCGCGGCGCATCGTCAAACTGTTCACGGAGCGCGACGCCGCCTTCCTGAAGCTGCTGGCGCAGAAGCTGACCGCCGACCCGACGCGTCCGGCGGTGGCGCTCGTGGCCTGCGGGCAGGGACAGCCCACGCTGGTCTTTGCGCAGACGCCTGGCCTGCCCTACAACATGGGCGCGCTGCTGAAAGAAGTGGTGGCGGCGGCGGGCGGGCGCGGCGGCGGAAGCCAGGACATGGCCCAGGGCGGGGTGGCCGAGGCCGGCGCGCTGGCGGGGATCCTGGAGAAGGCGGCGGGGAAGCTAGAGTAGCGGGATTTATTGATTTGTTGATTTATTCATTTATTGATTCTCTTGCGCCGGCGAAATTGTGGAAGGCCGCAAGGTTCGGCGTGCAATCAATAAATGAATAAATCAGTAAATGATAAAATGTTCGGCGTGGGGCTATAGCTCAGCTGGGAGAGCGCATCGTTCGCAACGATGAGGTCGTCGGTTCGATCCCGACTAGCTCCACCAACCTTCCCAACCGCGCGATTCCCGCGGGCGTGCTCCTTCGCAGTCGACTAGCGTCTCCGGCTCGGTCGCGCGCGGTGATCCGAGATCCCCTTTCCCAGGACTTGCGCGCAGGGCGCGCTGCGTCCTGGGCTATTGTCAGTCGTCCCTGTCGGGACTCGACCCCATCTGTCGAAGCTCATCCTGATCTCGCCGGGGCGGAGGCGGGCATGGCGCGGGCCAGCGCCAGAATGGTCCCGCCGAACAGAAGGGTGTCGGCGAAGTAGTTGAGTCCCTCGACCTGCACCGCGGCGCTGGGGTCGGCCAGCCCCCCGACCAGGACCGGCCCGTAGATGACCACGACCAGCAGCACGATCCAAGCGCCGAGATAGGTGGCCGCCGGGCGCGTGGTGCGCTGCAGCAGAAAGCCGACGCCGGCCGCGAGCAGAAATACGCCCGTCAGGTAATCAAGCAAGGCGCGAGCGGGGATCCACGCGGGCATCTGTTTCTGCAGCGGAACTCCGGGAAGTCCCAGCGGGTGCAGGAAGTGCTGCACCCCGAAGAAGATGGCGGCGAAGGCGATGAGCACGCGGCCCACGTGGATGAGGCTCCGGCCCTGCCCCTGCAATCCGCCCAGCGCGATGCCCGCCAGGACCCAGCCGGCGCCGCCGAACGACATTTCCCGGAAGACGACCGTCCAAGCGAAGCGGCTGCCCGTCCGCAGCGCTCCCGGCAGATACAACATGGCCACGAAGAGGAACATCATGAGCCCCACCAGCAGACCGGACCAGCGCACCTGGATCCTGGTGGCGATGCTCAAGGAGGCGGCGATCAGCGCCACTCCGACGAAGTAGACCCAGAACACGCGCCAGGGCATATACGGCGGCACCATGCCGAAGAGGAACTTCTCCCCGGCAAGATGCTCTGCGCCGAAGGCCGCCAGGGGCGTGGCGAAGCAGAGGTTGGCCAGGACCACGAGCCGTTCGAGGCCACGAGCCTGGGCGAGATCGCTTTTTGCGGCCCACAGGCCGATCCCCAGCAGCGCCAGGCAGGCGACCGACATCGAGAGGGCGGTGCGAGAGAGTCCGAAGAAGGCGGCGACGATGGTCGGCGGCATGCGTCTCCCGAACGGGTACAGCGGCTCAGATTCTACGCCGGAAGCTGGGGTTGGCTGGCGGATGGGGGCGCAGGCTCCGCCAAGCCTGTTGATCGCCGCCAAGGGACTCCACAACCCAGAAATCGGTCCTCATCACAAATGCGATTGCAAATGGGCAAGACGAGTGTATCTTTCGCCACGCCATGGGTTTTGGGGCCGGACGGCAGGCGGCGCGTCCCCCCGGACGAGGGGTGAGAACGGGAATGAATGGCGGTTTTTCTTTTTCTTTTGCGCCGGGGAAAGACGGGTGTATGCTTCTCGACCACCCGAGACGCCCGGGGGTGGCCGGGACGAAGCCCGAGCGATTTGCAGCGAAGGGCGACCCGTCGGCAGAGGATGCTGTTCGTCGCACAAACCTATCGAGGGAGCGGAGAGTCATGAAATCACTTGTCACGGTTGTTCTGTGCCTGCTGCTGGCGACCTGCCTGGCCTACGCGCAAGGCGTGGGCGCTTCCGGCGACCTGAAGGGGACCGTCACCGACCCGCAAGGCGCGGTCGTGACCAACGCCACGGTCACGGTGACCCAGCCGGAGCGCGGCACCAAGCGCACGACCACCACCGACAATGACGGGAACTACCGGGTGCCGGGCCTGCCGCCCGCCAACTACGACATCACGGTCGAGCACGCCGGCTTCCAGACCATGGTGCAGAAGGGCGTGATCGTGAATGTGGGCCAGACCGTCAACCTCGACTTTCACCTGAAGGTCTCGGCGGTGTCCGCGGTGGTGGAAGTGACGGCGGCGCCGCCACTGGTGGAGACCGACCGGGGCTCGCAGGCCGACACCGTGACCCAGCAGTACATCACCGATCTTCCCATCGACCGGCGCGACTACCTCACCTACACCCTATTGATGCCCGGGACCTCGCAATCCAACCAGTTGACCTCCAGCACCGACGGCGGCTTCCGGGTGGTGCAGACGCCGCAGAGCGGGGTGTCGTTCTATGGCAGCAACGGCCGCGGCAACACCGTGACCGTGGACGGAGGCGAGGCCAACGATGACGGTGGCGGGGTGCGCCTCACCGTCACCCAGGAAGCGGTGCAGGAGTTCCAGATCAACCGCAGCAACTACAACGCCGAGCTGGGCGGGGCCAGCGGCGGCGCCATCAACGTGGTCACCAAGTCGGGGACCAACAAGCTGCATGGCACGCTGTTCGCCTTCTTCCGCAACGACGCCATGGACGCGCGCAATCCCTTCTCCATCGGGCCGGCGCTGGCGCCGGGGCAGATCTTCAACCCGGCGCTGCCCGACTCCACCGGCGTGCCCTTGAAGGATTCCCTGAGCCGGCAGCAGTTCGGCGGCAGCGTGGGCTTCCCCATCACCCCGGACAAGACCTTCCTGTACATGGCCTACGAGGGGCTGCGGCGCGACGAGGAGCATCCGGCGCCGCTGTTCACCAGCACCAACATCTTCCGGCCCGACGGCGGCCAGCAGTCGATCATCAACGGGCTGGCGACTCTGCCGGGCAATCCCCCGGTACCCTGCCTCACCGGGCAGCCAGCGCTGCCGGCGGCCGCCTGCGCCATCGCCCTCACCAACATCCTGACCTTCAACCCGGCCGCTAGGCCGGGGGATGCCTTCCTGGTCAACGAATTCGAGACCAACAGCGGTCTGTTCCCCTTCGCCGATGGACAGGACCTGGGGGTGATCCGGCTCGACCACCGCTTCAGCGACAAGAACCAGGTGTTCTTCCGTTTCAACGCGGGACGCGACGACCAGGCCGATCCCAACCTGCAGGCGCTCACCGGCTTCTCGCGCGCCGCCAACACCCACTTCTTCGACGCCACCGCGCTGGCCTCCTGGTTCCACACCTTCAGCCCCATGACCCTCAACGAGGCCCACTTCCAGTACAACTACTCGAGCGCCGACTACGCCTCCAACGATTCCCAGGGCGTGGGTCTGGACATCAACGGCTTCGGGCTGTTCGGCAGCAACATCTTCCTGCCCAGCTTCACCATCATGCGGCGCTACGAGGCGGGGGACGGCCTCACCCTGCTGCGCGGCCACCACACCATCAAGATCGGGGGAGACTTCCTGTACCGCGGCAACCACACCGAGTCGCACACCTTCTTCCCCGGGCGCTTCGTCTTCGGGGACCTGCCCGGGGGCATCCTGAGCCCCTGCCTGCAAGTGCCGGCGGCCTGCGGGCTGACGGGCGTGAACCCCACGACCATCAACGCGATCCAATCCGCCTCGCTGGGCCTGCCGCAGTTCTATCAGCAGGGCTTCGACAACCCGGTGTACAACTACCCGCGCCCGTTCACCTCCCTCTACGCGCAAGATTCCTGGGCGGTGCGTGAGAACCTGACCCTGAACTTCGGCCTGCGCTGGGAGCTGGACTCGCAGTACGGGTCCCTGAACACCTACTACAAGGACTTTGCCCCCCGGGTGAGCTTCGCCTGGGACCCGTTCAAGGACCACAAGACGGTGGTGCGCGGCGGCTTCGGGATCTTCTACTCGCCCGTCTATGGGCAGATCCCCGACGTAGTGCAGACCCTGGGCCTGGTGAACGGCTTCCGGCAGATCGCGCAGGTGCTGGTGCCGCTGACGGGGGTGCCCGGACTGCCGCCGACGACCAACTCGGCGAATATCTTCCAGACCTTCTTCGCCCTGGGGCTGGTTCAGTGCGGCGGAGCGGGCAACACCCCCTGCATCCCGGCCGCCGCGCTGGTGCCCTTCGGCATCAACATCACCCACACCGGGGCGGTGCCGCCGCTGACCGTGCTCTTTGCCGGGCAGCCCGGCTACCGCCCTCCCTACACCGAGCAGGCCTCGTTCGGAGTGGAGCGCGAGGTAGCGCCGGGGTGGTCGGTGGGACTCTCTTACATCTACGTGCACGGGTTGCGCTACCCCTGGGCCATCGATACCAACCTGTTGCCCACCACGCCCACGACCTCGGTCCCGCTGGCCAACGGCGGCACCGCCACCTTCCACAACTGGGCGGCCCCGCAGTGCGCGGTGCTGGTGAACAATCCTTGCTTCGGGAACCTGCTGCTGCTGCAGGGCAACGTATACAGCTCGGAGGCCAACTCGGTGTACCACGCCGGCATCTTCGAGCTGAAGAAGCGCTTCACCAACCACTACAGCATCGGCATCAACTACACCTATAGCAAAGCCATCGATGACGCCACCGACTACAACAGCGACTTCGCGGCCTCGGACCAGATCAACCTGGCGGGAGACCGCGGGCTCTCCGACTTCGACCAGCGCCACAGCCTGGTGGTGTACGCCGCCTTCGAGTCGCCCTGGCAAGGCGGGGCGGACGCCAGCACCGCGGAGAAGATCTTCTCCGGCTTCACGCTCACGCCCATCTTCTCCTACCACAGCGGGCATCCCTTCAACCTGCTGGCCGGGGCGGACGTGAACGGCGACCGCCACTCCACCACCGACCGCACCATCGGGGCGGGACGCAACACCGGCGTCGGCCCCAACTACTTCTCCTGGGATATGCGCCTGCAGCGGGAGTTCAAGATCGGGGACCGGGCCAGCCTGGACCTGATGGCGGAAGGCTTCAATATCCTCAACCACACCAACTACGGCTCGGTGAACAACATCGTGGGGCCCAACCTGGGACTGCCGACGGCGTTGGGCGGCCAGGGCTTCCTGGGCTTCGCGGTGAGCGGCACCAACCTGGTGGGTCCGAGTTCGCCCCTGGGCTTCACCTCGGCGCTGCCTAAGCGTGAGGTGCAGCTCGGGCTGCGCCTGAACTTCTAGCAGGGCCGCCTCTTGCCGGCATCCTCTCCCCTGGCTTCGGCCCGGGGGAGAGGGCTGCCCGAGCACCGCCGGCCGCCCGGGATGCTAACCTGGGACCGCGGGAAAGCGTCGATTGGTCGTGGCGGCGGTGAATCACCACATCCGGCTCTTTCTGCGAGGATGCTGCCTGGCGGCGGCGCTGCGCTCCTGCTTGCGCCGGCGAGCGCGCGGCAGCAAGAGCCGCAGATGGAGCCGCGGCAGGCGTCCGCGGCAGCCGCACCGACCGACGCCTGGCGCCGCTTCCTGGCGGTGGCCAACAGGATCTCGCGGCCGCGGGCCCTCGCCGGCCTGAAGGAGATCTCCGATCCCGAGATGCGCGCCATCGAGAGCATCTACCTGGCGCGGGCCTGGGCGGGCGTCCCCCAGGGCATGACCGTCGTGGCGGTGCAGAACCAGAAGGGCAACTGGATGATGATGAGCCTGCCGGATAAAGACAAAGACTAAGGAGTAGCAGAGCCTACTAGTTCTCCCCGCACGGGGCCAGGGAGAGGAGCTTGTCGGGGGCGGTGAGGTCGGGGGCGGAGTGCAGGGTGACGTGGCCCTGGCGGCAGAGGAAGCAGGGACCGAGGGTGACCTCGGCCTCCCAGCCGTCGCGCCCGCGCACGTAGAAGCGGTCGCCGTCGGGGCGGCCGAGGTGCGCCATCACCTCTTCCACCAGCAGGACCTCGCGCCAGCCCTGCTCGTCGCCGATGCCCACGTGGGAGAGATGGCGGTCGGGGTCCTCGTCCTTGAAGCGGCGGGTGATGCAGACGATGCGCTTGCGGGCCATGGCGGCCGCCGGGGGCGGCTACTGCGAGTCTTCGCGGCCCTGGCGCTGGGCGACGGTGCGGCGCGCATTGTCGGCCAGTTCCTTGGCCTTGGGGAGCAGGTCGGCGGCCTTCTGGATCTCGGGATCGTTCTCCGCCTGCACCTGCAGTCCCACCTGCTGTCCGAACTCGCTCACGAACAGGTCGCTCTTGATGTTGGTCTTCACCCAGTCGAGGTTCTGGAGCAGGTCGGCCTCGGTGTAGGGGATCTTCTGCTCCTGGAGGAAGTGGCGGAAGTCATTGAGCACGTTCTCGTCCACCGCGAAGCTGCGGGTGACGTGGCGGTTGGCCAGATAGGACTTGGCGAAGTTGAAGAAAGCGTAGTGCTGCAGCAGGGTCTGCTGCAGGTGGTCGGGCTTGGGCTGGGGCAGGGAGACGTCGGGGGTGATGCCGCCGCCGCCGTAGACGGTGCGCCCGCTGTCGGTGAGCCGCACCTCGCGATTGGCGGTGGAGGCGTGGTCGCCCAGGTTGAGATAGTAGTCGTAGGTGGGCACGCCGTTGTAGTTGCGCTGGATGAGGCGGCCGCTGGGAGTGTAGTAGCGGGCGGTGGTGAGGGCCAGCCCGGCGTTGTCGGAGAGGGGATAGACGCTCTGCACCAGGCCCTTGCCGAAGGTGGTCTCGCCCGCGATGAGGCCGCGGTCATGGTCCTGGATGGCGCCGGCGAAGATCTCGGCGGCGGAGGCGGTGCCGCGGTTGACCAGCACCACGATGGGATAGTCCTTGCCGCTGGCGCCGTGGCGGGCGCGCAGCACCACCTCGGGACTGCTGCGGCCGCGCTGGGTGACCACCACCTGGCCCTTCTGCAGGAACTGGTCGGCCACGCCCACGGCTTCGTTGACGATACCGCCGGGATTGCCGCGCAGGTCCAGCACCAGGCCCTTCAGCTCCCCGAACTCCTGCAGGGCGGCGGCCACCTCGCCCGCGGTGTTGAGGTTGTTGAAGGTGGAGACGTGGATGTAGCCGATGCCGGGGCGCAGCAGGAACTTGACGTCCACGCTGTTGCGCGGGATCTCGCCGCGCACCACAGTGAACTCCAGGGGATGGTCGACGCCGTCGCGCGCGATGGTGATGTGGACGGTGGTGCCCTTGTCGCCGCGCAGGCGGTCGGAGACCTCCTGCACGCCCATGCCGTCCGTGGAGACGCCGTCGACGGCCACGATGACGTCGCCGGGGCGGATGCCGGCGCGGTAGGCGGGGGTGCCCACGAAGGGCGCGATCACGATGATGTGGCTGTCGCGCGGGCCTACCGTCATGCCCACGCCGTAGTACTTGCCGTGCTGCTCCTCGTTAAGGGCGCTGAAGGCCTTGGGATCGAAGAAGTCGGAGTGCGGATCCAGCACCCGCAGCATCCCCGGGATGGCCCCGTTGTAGATGGCCTTGTCGGGGTCCACCGGGTCGGCGTAGTTCTCCTCCACCAAGGCATAGACGGTGGAGAACTGCTGCAGGTCGCCGCGGACCTGGGCGTCGCCGGAGGCGCCCAGACGCTGCCCCAGCAGGGCCCCCAGGGAGCCGCAGGCCAGCAGGACCAGCAGGACTAAGAAGAGGGAACGGCGGGACGAAGCACTCATCGGGCTCTCGAGTTCCTGACTGCGCTACGGCTCGAGACGCCCGCAGCGATGAGTCCAGGTGGAAGCGAGTATAGCACGGTCTCCGCCGGGGAGGTCGGCAGGGCAGAGAGCGCAGGCTCGCGCGCGGCGGGCCGGGGAGGGAATGCAGGGGACGCTACTGCGAACTGCTCTTGCCGCCGCGCTCGGCGACGATGCGGCGGGCGTTGTCGGCCAGCTCCTTGGCCTTGGGCAGCAGCTCCAGGGCGCGCAGCACCTGGGGATCGCTCTCGGCACGCACCTGCAGGCCCGCCTGCTGTCCGAACTGGGAGATGAACAGCTCGCTCTTGATGTTGTTGCGCACCCAGTCGTCGTTCTGCACCAGGTCGGCCTCGGTGTAGGCGATCTTCTGGTCGTCGAGGAAGCGGTGGAACTCGCTCAGCACCTGCTCGTCCACCTTGAAGTCCCGCCCGACGGTGTGGTTGATCATGTAGTGCTTGGCGAAGTTGAAGAAGGCGTAGTGGGAGAGCAGCGCCTCCTGGAAGGGGTTCGACTTGGCGTCGGTGAGCTTGACGTCGGGGGTGATGCCGCCGCCGCCGTAGACGGTGCGCCCGCTGTCGGTGAGCCGCACCTCGCGGTTGGCGATCTGGTCGTCCTTTTCGGGGCTGAAGTAGTAATCGTAGAAGGAGACGTTGCTGTAGTCGCGCTGGATGAGGCGGCCGCTGGGAGTGTAGTAGCGGGCGGTGGTGAGGGCCAGCCCGGTGTTGTCGGAGAGCGGGTAGACGGTCTGCACCAGGCCCTTGCCGAAGGTGGTCTCGCCCGCGATGAGGCCGCGGTCGTGGTCCTGGATGGCGCCGGCCAGGATCTCGGCGGCGGAGGCGGTGCCGCGGTTGACCAGCACCACGATGGGGTAATCCTTGCCGCCGTTGCCGTGGGTGGCGAAATAGCGTTTCTCGCTGCTGCTGCGCCCGTGATGCGAGACCACCAGTTGTCCCTTGTGCAGGAACTGGTCGGCCACACCCACGGCCTCGTTGAGCAGGCCGCCGGGGTTCTGGCGCAGGTCCAGCACCAGGCCCTTCAGGTCGCCGAACTGCTGCAGGGCGTCGGCGACCTCATCCTCGGTGTTCTCGTTGAAGCCGGAGATGTGCAGGTAGCCGATGCCGGGGCGGAGCAGGAACTTCAGGTCCACGCTGTAGCGCGGAATCTCGTCGCGGGTGACGGTGAACTGCAGGGGCTGGTCGGAGCCCTCGCGCAGGAGGGTGATGCGTACGATGGTGCCCTTGGCCCCCTTCAGCAGGTCGGCGACTTCGCTGACGCTGAGGTTGTCGGTGGGCTTGCCGTCCACCGCCGCGATGACGTCGCCGGGACGGATGCCGGCGCGATAGGCGGGCGTGCCCACGAAGGGCGCGATCACGATGACCTTGTTGTTGCGCGGGCCCACGCTCATGCCCACGCCATAGTACCGGCCGCTCTGCTCCTCGCGCAGCAGCCCGTAGGCCTTGGGATCGAAGAAGTTGGAGTGCGGGTCCAGCACCCGCAGCATCCCCGGGATGGCGCCGTCGTAGATGGCCTTGTCGGCGTCGAGCGGGTCGGCGTAGTTCTGCTCCACCACCGAGTAGACGGTGGAAAACTGCTGCAGGTCGGTCTTGACCTGGGCATCGCCGGAGCCCGGAGCCACGCGCTGGCCAAAGACCGCGCCCAAGGCGCCACAGAGGAGCAGAACCAGGATTACCAGGAAGAGAGAGCGACGGGAACCACCGGCCATCGTAGGGATTTCCTTTCGCCGCGGCCCGCGGGGCGGCGGCGACCAAGTGAATTTCGGTGAGTATACCACGGCTGGGGCGCCGCCCCGCCCCGGAGAGGGGCCGCTCCGTGGGGATGCCGGAGGTCCGGAGGCAGGCGTGGAGGCACGGCTTTCCTTACCTTCGGCGGATTGCTGGGTGCCTCGAAAGGCGGGTATGATGAAGCTGCCATGGACCTGGGCCTCTCCGAGATCCTCTTCATCTTCATCCTGGCCCTGCTGCTGTTCGGGCCCAAGAAGCTGCCCGAGATCGGCAAGCAGGTGGGCAAGTTCCTGGGCGAGTTCCGGCGCGCCAAGAACGAGTTCCAGTCGCAGTTGCAGGAGGAGATGCGGCAGTTGGAGGTGGAGGCTGCCGCCGCCAAGCAGTCGGTGGTGAACGCGGCGTCGCTGACGCCGCCCCCCGAGGGCGCCGTCGCCAGCGGCTCCCTGGGCGAGCCCCACCTGGCGGACAACGCCCTGCCCGTGACCTCCACGCCCGCCAAGGCCCCCGATGCCTGAGCTCGCCGCCCCGGAGGCGCCCGCCGCCTCCCCCGAACCCCGCGACCAGATGCCCGCCATGAGCTTCCTGCAGCACCTGGAGGAGTTGCGCCGGCGCATCGTGTGGTCGCTGGTGGGGGTCGGGGTGGGCTTCGGCGTGGCCTGGTGGAAGGTGGAGAAGATCTACGATCTGATGCAGGCGCCCATCGTGAAGGTGCTGGCCGCCCACAAGCTGGACCAGCAACTGGTCTACACCCACCCGGTGGAGGCCTTCAACGTCTACCTGAAGATCGCGCTCATCGCAGGGCTGTTCCTGGCTTCGCCCTGGGTGCTCTACCACGTGTGGGCGTTCATCGCCCCCGGCCTCTATCGCCACGAGAAGCGCTACGTCGTCCCCTTCCTGTTCTCCACGGTGCTGCTGTTCGTCACCGGCGGGTTCTTCGGCTACGTGATCGTGTTTCCCGCCGCCATGGACTTCCTCATCGGCTTCAGCAGCCAGTTCCGGCCCATGATCACGGTGAGCGAGTACACCAACCTGTTCCTCACCCTGATCGTGGGCATGGGCCTGATCTTCGAGATGCCCATCCTGATCTTCTTCCTGTCGCTGATGGGGGTGATCAGCGCGGGCTGGATGTGGCGCAACTTCCGCTACGCCATCCTGGGGATCTTCATCGTCGCGGCCATCGTGACCCCGACCACCGACATCCTGAACATGTGCCTGTTCGCGGCGCCCATGGTGGGGCTGTACGCGCTGAGCATCGGCATCGCCTGGCTGGTGCACCCCAGCCGGCGGCGGAAGCGGGCGGAGAAGCGCGCCGCCAAGGACGCCGCCGCGGCCGGCAAGGCGCAAGAATGAGCCGGCTGCCGCTCCTTCTTCCGCTGACGCTGCTGCTGGCCTGCGGCGGCAGCCAGCCTTCCGCGAAAGCGCCTTCCGAGTCCCCGCGTGCGGCTGCGCCGGCTGCGTCTGAGACCGCGGCCGCCGCCGCCCCGGTCGCGCCCGCGCTCAAGGTGGACGCCAACCGCGCCCTGGAATACACCCGCGAGGTGGTGGCCCTGGGGCCGCGCCCCATCGGCAGCGCCGCCCACGGCAAACTCGAAGCTTACCTGCGCGCGCATCTCAAGAGCGACGACCTGGAGGAAGACGCCTTCACCGCGCAGACTGCGGCGGGAGCCTTCCCCATGCGCAACCTCATCGCCAAGTTTCCCGGCAGCAAGGACGGCATCATCGTGATCGCCGGGCACTACGACACCTGCCTGACCGTGCCCAACTTCGTGGGCGCCAACGACGGCGGCTCTTCCACCGGCCTGCCCCTGGCGCTCGCTGATGCCCTGCGGGGGAAGAAGCGGGAGGGCTACTCCGTCTGGATCGTGTTCCTGGACGGGGAAGAGGCGACGCGCCAGTGGTCGGACACGGACAGCACCTACGGCAGCCGTCACTTGGCCGAAAAGTGGGCCAAGGACGGCACCGCCAAGAAGATCAAGGCCTTCCTGCTGCTCGACATGGTAGGCGACGCCGATTTGAACATCGAGCGCGACCAGAACTCCACCTCCTGGCTGGAGGACCTGGTGTACGAGGCTGCCTCGCGCCTGGGCTACCAGTCGCATTTTTACGCCCGCACCACCACCATGGAGGACGACCACCTGCCCATGGCGCGCGCGGGCATCCCTGTCGCCGACCTCATCGACTTCGACTACGGCTACGGCAACGTCTTCTGGCACACCCGGCAGGACACCATGGACAAGCTCAGCGCCCGCAGCCTGGGCATCGTGGGCGACGTGGTGCTCGAGAGCGTGGCCCTACTGGACGCCCGGTAGAACAGTACTCAGTACTCGGTACTCAGTACCCAGTTGAAGAGCGAATCAGCAAGTCGCCAAATCAGCAAGTCAGCAAGCGGACAACCCCTCTATAATCTCAGCCCATGAAAGGCAAGCTGGCTGCCCTTTGCGCCCTGCTGCTCTGCGCTCTTCCGCTCTCCGCCCAGGACCCCGCCACGCTGGGGCGCGTGATCGAGGCCGCGCAGCAGCCCTCGCTGCTGGAACAGAACCTGGAGGTCCTGACCGACCAGATCGGGGGGCGGATTCCGGGGACGCCCGCCATGAACCGCGCCGTGGGCTGGGGCGTGAGCGCCTTCCAGGCCGCCGGCGCCGACAAGGTCACGACCGAGCTGTTCACCCTGCCCACTTCCTGGGCCGAGGGCGACACCCAGGTGGAAGTGGTCGCCCCCGACCGCTTCCGGGTGCGCGCCGTCTCCCTGGCCTGGGCCCCGGCCCTGGCGCCGCGCAAGCTGCGCTTCGTGGACGTGGGCAATGGCACCGCCGAGGACTTCGCCAAGGCCGGCGACCTCGCGGGCGCGGTGCTGCTGGTGCACTCCGAGACCATGAAGACCTGGGACGACCTGTTCGCCGAGTACCTGCGCACTCCCGCCGTCGTGCAGAACGCGCTGGCGGGCAGGGCGGCGGCCATCGCCTTCCTCTCCACCCGCGAGCACGACCTGCTCTACCGCCACATCAGCAGCTTCGACGGGCGCATCGCACCGCTGCCCATGCTGCTGCTGGCGCGGGAGGACGGCCTGCGTATCTCCCGCCTGCTGGCCCAGGGGCCGGTCGAGGCCCAGGTCTCCATCCCCAACAAGATCGGCGGGGTCACGCCCACCGCCAACGTGGTGGCGGTGCTGGAAGGCAGCGAGCATCCCGAGGAGTGGGTGCTGCTGGGCGCGCACCTCGACTCCTGGGAACTGGGCACGGGCGCGCTCGACAACGGCTGCAACGCCGCCCTGGTCATCGACGTGCTGCGCGCGCTGCGCTCGGCCGGAGTCAAGCCCCGCCGCTCTATCCGCTTCGTGCTCTTCTCCGGGGAAGAGGAAGGCACGCTGGGCTCGCACGACTACGTGGTGCGCCACCGCAACGAGCTGGACCACGCCGTGGCCGCCGTCATCCTGGATGAAGGCACGGGGCAGATCACTGGGTGGTCGCTGGGCGGGCGCGAGGACGTAGCACAGGAGTTCGACCGCCTGGCCCAGCCCTTGTCGGCATTCCACGCCGGCCAGCAGACCACCGACGCCTTCTACGGCACCGACAACTTCGATTTCCTGCTGGAGGGCGTCCCCACCCTGGTGGCCAACCAGGTGGAGGCCAATTACCTGCCCAACTATCACGCCAGCTCCGATACTTTCGACAAGGTGGATCTGGGCGCATTGCGCCAGCACGTGGCCATCACGGCGGCGCTGATCTACGAATTGGCCGACGCGCCCGAGCGCCTGGGCCCGCGCCAGTCGCGCGCCGAGATCGAGGAACTCTTGCGGCGTACCCACCTGGACGAGCAGATGAAGACCTTCGGCTACTGGGAGGACTGGGAGACGGGAAGGCTGGGCAGGGAGCCGGAGAAGCCGCCGGTCAAGGTGATCACCGATCGGCCGGAATGAGCCCATCGGGTGATCGGGCGATTTAGAAACTAGAAACGAGAAACTAGAAACTTCCCCCATGCAACTCACATTCGCCGACTGGGCGGTCATCGCGCTTTACTTCGCCGTCAACCTGGGCATCGGGCTCTATTACTACCGCCGCGCCTCGGCCTCGATGGGCGACTACTTCGTGAGCGGGCGCGAGGTCTCGTGGTGGCTGGCCGGGACCTCCATGGTGGCCACCACCTTCGGCGCCGACACCCCTCTGGTGGTCACCGGCATCGTCTACAAGTACGGCATCGCCGGCAACTGGCTGTGGTGGACGCTGGCCTTCAGCGGCATGATGACGGTGTTCTTCTTCGCGCGGCTGTGGCGGCGCTCGGGCGTGATCACCGACATGGAACTGGCCGAATTGCGCTACGCCGGCAAGCCCGCCGCCTTCCTGCGCGGCTTCCGCGCTCTCTACCTGGCGCTGGCCGTCAACACCATCATCCTGGGCTGGGTGAACCTGGCCATGGCCAAGATCCTGGAGCTGACGCTGGGGGTGAAGAAGCTGGAAGCGGTGATGTTCTGCCTGGCGCTCACCCTGGTGTACACGGCTATCTCAGGGCTGTGGGCGGTGCTGTGGACCGACCTGCTGCAGTTCGTCCTGAAGATGACCATGGTGATCGCGCTGGCGGTCTTCGCGGTGCGCGCCATCGGCGGCATGGGCGCGCTCACCAGCCAGATCGCGCAGCACGACGCGGCCACCGGCATGCACACCCTGGCCTACGTCCCGGACTGGTCCTCGGGCTGGTTCCTGATGTTCCTGGTCTACCTGAGCGTGAACTGGTGGGCGAGCTGGTATCCGGGGGCCGAGCCCGGCGGCGGCGGCTACGTGGCCCAGCGCATCTTTTGCGCCAAGGACGAGAAGAACTCCCTGGCTGCCACCCTGTGGTTCAACCTCTGCTACTACGTGATGCGGCCGTGGCCGTGGATCATCGCCGCGCTGGTGGCGGTGGTGGTCTTCCCCAACCTCAAGGACCCGGAGACCGGCTACATCCGGGTGATGATCGCCGACCTGCCCGCCAGCCTGCGCGGGCTGATGCTGGCGGGCTTCGCCGCGGCCTACATGTCGACCGTGGGCACGCACATCAATCTGGGCGCGTCGTATCTGGTCAACGACTTCTACCGGCGCTTTCTGCGGCCCAAAGAGGCCGAGCGCCACTACGTGCGCGTCTCGCGCCTGGCCACCGTGTTTGTGACCCTCCTGGCGGCGGGCGCCACCTACTACATGGAATCCATCGAACACGCCTGGAAGTTCCTGATTGCGGTGGGGGCGGGGGCGGGGCTGGTCTTCATGCTGCGCTGGTTCTGGTGGCGGATCAACGCCTGGTCGGAGGTCAGCGCCATGACGGCGGCAGCGGTCTCGTCGCTCTTCCTGCAGTCGTCCGCGGCCACCGGCTTTGCCACGTGGCTGCGGCGCTTCGATCCGCTGCTGCCGGCGAAGCCGTTGGACTCCGCCGATCCCCACGGCTTCGCCTGGCTGATGATCCTGACCACCGCCTTCACCACTGTGAGCTGGCTGGTGGCGACCTTCCTCACGTCGCCCGAGCCCGAGGCCCACCTGCGGGCGTTTTACCGCAAGGTGCGGCCGTCACCGGCGGGATGGGGCAGGATCGCGGCCGCCGAGGGCGGGGAGTCGCGGCAGAGCCTGGCGTGGTCGGCGGCCGACTGGCTGGCGGGCTGCGCCATGATCTACGGCGCGCTCTTCGGCATCGGCGACCTCATCTTCGGCCGCTGGCTGACCGGGCTGGCGCTGTTAGCGGCGGCGGCGGTCTGCCTGTGGTTCTTGTTCTGGGACTTGGGGCGGAGAGGGTGGGAGGTGCTGAGCTAGCACTCAGCATTCAGCCGGACCTGTTCTCTTTGAGCTCCCGAGCGAAGCGAGGGACCCCTATAGGGAACGGGGTTTGGCGCTCAGCGGTTGCCGGCAGCTTGATCGGTCAGGGACAGCAGTTCGCGCTCCAAAGTCTCGGGCACGACCACACTCAAGGCCCCAACCAGGCCGATCTGCCGAACGTGATGGACCCCGATGCGAACGTAGCGGCAGGCAAACCGCGCGCTATCCGTCGGGCTGACATTCGCCGGGCGGAGGCAGAGGATGCACTCGTCCTTCGTCTTGCTCAAGAACATTTCTGCAAGGAAGAACTGGTGCCGGCCTCTGGCGTATCGGTCTATGAGTTCGAAAGTTGTGCGTTCCTCAGAGGTCATTAAGAGTGTACAGAACCTCAACAAGGATGACGCAGCCTAGCCCCACGCGAGATTGTTCGGCGCTGAAGCGCCTCAGGATGACGCCTCGACCGTTGGCTGGCTGAACGCTGAGTGCTGCATGCTGATTGCTGCTTGCTGAGTGCTGCGCGCTACAATTAGCGGCGCTCCCATGCCCGCCGCCCCTCACGTCCCGCTGAGCATCTGGATCGCCTTCAATCTCTTCGTACTGGCCATGCTGGCGCTGGACCTGGGGATCTTCCACCGGCGGGCGCGGGAGATGCGTTTCCGCGAGGCCGCGGGCTGGAGCCTGATGTGGGTCGCGCTCTCCCTCGGCTTCTGGGTGTTGCTGCGCTGGTGGCGCGGGCCCCACGACGCGCTCGACTACCTGACCGGCTACCTGCTGGAGAAGTCGCTGAGCGTCGACAACCTCTTCGTCTTCCTGCTGATCTTCCGCTACTTCAAGGTACCGCGGCTGCACCAGCACACGGTGCTGTTCTGGGGCGTGGTGGGGGCGCTGCTCATGCGCGGCGCGTTCATCGCCGCTGGAGTGACGCTGCTGGCGCGCTTCGAGTGGGTGATCTACATCTTCGGCGGTTTCCTCATCTACAGCGGGTTAAAGCTCTTGCACCACCGCAAAGAAGAGATCCACCCGGAGAAGAACCCGCTGCTGCGGCTCTTCAAGCGCCTTGTGCCTTCGACCCACGACTACGTGGACAACAAGCTGCTGGTGCGCCAGGCAGGACGCTGGATGGCCACGCCGCTGCTGGCGGTGCTGCTGGTGGTGGAGACCACGGACGTGCTCTTTGCCACTGACTCCATCCCCGCCATCCTGGCCATCACCCGCGACGCTTTCATCGTGTACACCTCCAACGTCTTCGCCATCCTGGGGCTGCGCGCCCTCTACTTCGTGCTGGCCGGCATGATGGACCTCTTCCACTACCTGCACCACGGGCTGGCGGTGGTGTTGGTGTTCATCGGGGTGAAGATGCTGCTGGCGCACGCCTACCCCATCCCCACCTGGGTGGCGCTGTGCGTGGTGGGTGGAGTGCTGGCGGTGGCGGTGGGAGCGTCGTTGCTGTTTCCGGCGAAGAAGGCGGCACCTGGCTCACCTTGAAGATCCCGAGCGAAGCGAGGGACCCCTATCGCCAGGGAGAAACCCGAGATCCTTCGCATCGCCGCTCCTTCGCCCTCGGCTGTCGCGTCGGACTCGGTCGTGGCTCGCTCAGGATGAGAATCTCAATGGGCGGTTTGCGGCACGGCTGAAACGGTGCCCTTACCAGGGTCCAGCGCCAGCGCTTTTGCGGGTATAGGGGTCCCTCGCTGCGCTCGGGATCCAAGAGGAAAGGACTACTCGAACGTCACCCTCTCGCCCCGCACCACCGAATGCTTCCTGAAGCGGGCGTCGTCGTGGGCGGGGAAGTCGGTGCGGTAGTGGGCGCCGCGGCTCTCCTCGCGCGCCAGCGCGGAGCGCGCGATCAGCCAGCCGGTCAGGTGGATGTTGCGAGCCTCGCCCTGGCGGCGGGTGTCGCCGGCAGGCAGCCGGTCGCGCCACTCCTCCAGCCGGCGCAGGGCCTCGCGCAGGCCGTGGCCGCTGCGCACCACGCCCACCTTGTTCCACATCAGCGCCCGGACCTCCTCGATCAGCGCCTCTGTGGTCTGGCAGGCGGCCTTGTCGGCGGTGGGCTGGGGAGGATCAGCGGCGTGGGCGGCGCGGCCGGCGTGCGCGGGAGCGGGCGGCGCCTCCTGCTGCATGACCTCGGCGGCGCGCGCGCCGTAGACCAGTCCTTCCAGCAGGGAATTGGAGGCCAGGCGGTTGGCTCCGTGGACTCCGGTGCAGGCCACCTCCCCGGCGGCATAGAGCCCTTTCAAGCTGGTGCGGCCGTCGAGGTCCGTCTTGACCCCGCCCATGGCGTAGTGGGCGGCGGGACGCACCGGCACCAAGTCGGTGGCGATGTCCACGTTGTACTCCATGCAGGTGGAGTGGATGCGGGGGAAGCGCGCGCGTAACTGCGCCCCGTTGAGGTGGGTCATGTCGAGATAGACGACGGGCTCGGGAGCGCGGCTGACTTCCAATTCGTGCGCGATGGCGCGGGCCACCACGTCGCGGGGCGCCAGCTCGGCCAGGTCGTGATACTTGGGCATGAAGCGCGTCATCTCGGCGTTGCGCAGGTAGGCGCCTTCGCCGCGCAGCGCCTCCGAGAGCAGGAAGCGCGGCGCTCCCTTCAGGTAGAGCGCGGTGGGATGAAACTGCACGAACTCCAGGTCGCTGACCGCGGCGCCGGCGCGGTGCGCCATGGCTACGCCGTCGCCGGTGGCCACGCTGGGGTTGGTGGTCTCGCGGTAGACCTGGCCCAGGCCGCCGGTGGCCAGCAGCACGGCCGCGGCGCGCAGAGTATGGACCTCGCCTTTCGAGTCGATCAGCGTGACCCCGCACACCCGGCCGTCCTCCACCAGCAGGTCGCGGGTGAACTCGAACTCGCTGAAGCTGACGCGCTTGAGGGCCTTGGCCTTGAAGTAAAGAGCGCGCGCGATCTCGCGCCCGGTGGAGTCGCCGTGCGCGTGCAGGATGCGGTTGCGGCTGTGCGCGGCTTCGCGGGTGAAGGTGAGGTGGGCGCCGGCGCGATCGAATTCTGTGCCCCAATCGATCAGCTCCTGGATGCGCTCCGGGCCCTCCTCGGTGAGGATGCGGGCGGCCTCCTCGTTGCACAGGCCGTCGCCGGCGTTGAGCGTGTCCTGGAAATGGAGACTGACCTCGTCGTCGTCGGAGAGGGCGGCGGCGATCCCTCCCTGGGCGTACTGCGTGGCCGACTCGGTGAGCTCGGTCTTGGCCAGCACGAGCACCCGCCCGGCGGCCGCCAGGCGGATGGCCGCGCGCAGCCCGGCGATCCCCGCGCCCACCACCACGTAGTCGGTCTCCGCCGGGAGGGACTTCATACCGCGATGCTACCACGCAGGGAGGAGGCAGGAAGCAGGATGCGGGAAGCAGGACGTCTGCGTTCTGCCCGCTGCCTCCTGCCCCCTGCTATCATCAGCCCTTGTGCCCATCGTCAAAGTCCAACTCGAGCCCCGGCCTTACGACGTGGTGATCGAGGCAGGCCTGCTGCTGCGCGCCGGGGAGTGGATCCAGGCGGCGCTGGATGGCCCGCCCGCAAGCTGTTTCGTGGTGACCGTGCCGCCGGTGCGGCGGCGCTGGGGCAAGCCGCTGGCTGCGTCGCTGAAGAAGGCGGGCCTGACGCCAGTCTTTTTGGACATGCCCGACGGCGAGCGCGCCAAGACCATGGCCACAATCGAGCGCCTGGCGGCGCAACTGGTGAAGCGCGGCGCCGACCGCCAGTCGGTGTTGATCGCGCTGGGCGGCGGGGTGGTGGGCGACGTCACCGGCTTCCTGGCTTCCATCTACATGCGCGGGGTCGCCGTCGTGCAGATGCCGACCACGCTGCTGGCGCAGGTGGACGCCGCCATCGGCGGCAAGACCGGCGTGAATCTGCCCGCGGGCAAGAACCTGCTGGGCAGCTTCTGGCAGCCACGCGCGGTGCTGGCCGACCCCGGCGTGCTCGCCACCTTGCCCGAGCGCGAGTACCGCGCCGGGCTCTTCGAGGCGCTGAAGTGCGGCGTGATCCGCAATCCCGCCATCTTCGAGTTCATGGAGAAGGAGCGGGAGCGGTTGCTGCGGCGCGACCCCGGCGCGCTGGAGTGGTTGATCACGGAGTCGGCGCGGGTGAAGGCGGTGGTGGTGGCCGCGGACGAGCGCGAGAGCGGGCTGCGGCGCATCCTCAACTTCGGCCACACCTTCGGGCACGCGCTCGAGGCCGAGGGCGGCTACCGCCGCTACTTGCACGGCGAGGCGGTGGCCTGGGGCATGGTGGCGGCGGCCATGCTGGCGGTCGCCAACCCGCGCCTGGATGCGGAAACCGCCAGCCGCATCCTGGCGGCGGTGCTCGCCTACGGGCCGCTGCCGCCGATCACCGAGTCGCCGGCGAAGCTCCTGGCGCGCTTGCACGCCGACAAAAAGACGGTGCGCGGGGCGGTGCACTTCGTCCTGCCGCGCGCCCTGGGCGCGGTGGAGGTGGTCTCCGGCGTGCCGGAAGGGCAGCTCCGCCAGGTGCTGGAGCAGGTGCGCGCGCTTTCGCGAGTCAAGCGGTGAGCGGAACACAGCCAACCTCACCCGCGCGCGGCACTCGCCCCGCCGGCATCACCGACCCTAAGGAAGCGGCGCAAGCGGTGCGCGAGATGTTCACCGCCATCGCGCCCCGCTACGACCTGCTCAACCACCTGCTCTCCTTCAACGTGGACAAGCTGTGGTGGCGGCGGACGGCGCGCCTCTT
>DASPRL010000100.1 GCA_035624475.1 Terriglobales bacterium | reverse complement strand
TGTGGCCCCTGCTGCGCTTCCAACCGGCCTCGTTCGATCACCTGGATCACGTGGTGGACGAGGACATCCCGCAACTCGCGCGCCGCGGCACGGTGGCCACGCTGCTGCCCGGCGCCAACTACTTCCTGGGGCTGGAGCAGTATCCGCCGGCGCGCAAGCTGATCGACGCCGGGGTGGCGGTGGCGCTGGCTACCGATTACAATCCCGGCACCTCGCCCACGCCCAGCATGCCCTTCGTGCTCTCGCTGGCCTGCACCCACATGAAGATGACGCCGGCGGAGGCCATCGCCGCCGCCACCATCAACGGGGCCTGCGCGCTGGGGCTGGGGGCGTCGAAAGGCAGCGTGGAGGCAGGCAAGGATGCCGACTTGGCTGTCTTCGAGGTGGAAGACTACCGCGAAGTGCCCTACTGGTTTGCGGCGCAACGCTGCCAGGGGGTGGTCATGGGCGGCCGCTATTTTCCCGGTGGTGGCCGCTAACCCGCGAGCGGCGCGGGCGTCGAACAGGATAGAATGCTGGAACCTTGGGGCGGGGCATCGCGTATCCACCTGCGTGCCGGTCTGCGTGCCTTCCAAAAAAACTGTCTGGGAGATGCCATGAAGCGCTTTGCACCGGGTTGTGTGCTCGTTCTGGGTCTGGCTTTGGCGGCGGCAGCGCAGCGGCTGCCCGACACGGTCACGCCGCACCACTACATCCTGAAGTTCACTCCCGACCTGAAGACGGCGAAGTTCACGGGCGAGGAGACCATCCACGGGACCGTGAACCGCCCCACCAAGGAGATCGTGCTGAACGCGCTGGAGATCGAGTTCCAGAAGGTGACGGTACAGGCGCTGCCCGGCGGGCCGGTGCAGACCGCCCGAGTCACGCTGCAGCCGGAGAAGGAGATGGCCACCCTCACCGTGGACCAGGAATTGCCCCAGGGGCTGGTGGAGATCAAGATCGAGTACACCGGCATCCTGAACGACCAGTTGCGCGGCTTCTACCTGAGCAAGAGCAAGACCCGCCGCTACGCCATGACGCAGATGGAGGCCACCGACGCGCGCCGCGCCTTCCCCTGCTGGGACGAGCCCGCTTACAAGGCGCCCTTCAGCATCAGCGTGGTGGCGGACAAGGGCGACACCGCCATCTCCAACGGGCGGATCGAGAAGGACGAGCCCGGGCCCGGCCCCGACCAGCACACCATCACCTTCTCGCAGACACCCAAGATGTCCACCTACCTGGTGGCGCTGGGAGTGGGCGACTTCAAGTGCGTGGAGGGCAGCAGCGACGGCATTCCCATCCGCATCTGCACCACGCCCGACAAGGTCGAGCTGGGCAAGGTGGCGCTGGAGTCCGCCGAGCACATCCTGCACTTCTACGATCAGTACTACAGCATCAAGTATCCCTACGGGAAGCTGGACGTGCTGGCCTCGCCCGATTTCTCCGCCGGCGCCATGGAGAACACCGCCGACATCGTCTACCGCGAAGTGCTTCTGCTGGTGGACGAGCGCACCGCCTCCCCCGACTTCCGCAAGCTGGTGGCCGACGTGCTCGCCCACGAGATGGCGCACCAGTGGTTCGGAGACCTGGTCACCATGAAGTGGTGGGACGACATCTGGCTCAACGAGGGCTTCGCCACCTGGATGAGCCCCAAGCCGGTGCGCGCCTGGCACCCGGAGTGGAACAACCGGCTGGACGAAGTGCAGTCGGACAACGAGGCCAAAGGAGTGGATTCGCTGGCGGCCACGCGCGCCATCCGCACCCCGGCCAACACCCCGGCGGAGATCAGCGAGCTGTTCGACGCCATCGCCTACAACAAGACCGCTGCCGTTCTGCGCATGGTAGAAAACTACGTGGGACCAGAGACTTACAGGCAAGGGGTCAACCAATACTTGCAGGAGCACGCTTACGGCAACGCCACCGCCGAAGACTTCTGGAACACCATCGCCAGGGTCTCGGGCAAGCCCGTGGACAGGATCATGAAGAGCTTCGTGGACCAGCCGGGCGTGCCCTTGGTCAGCGTGAGCGCCAAGTGCGCGGGCGGCTCGACCACGGTGGACCTGAAGCAGGGGCGCTTCTTCTACGATCGCAAGCTGGAGTCCGGCAATGACGAGCTGTGGCAGATCCCGGTGTGCCTGAAGACCCTGGCCGCTTCCGGCAAGCAGGAGAGCCGGTGCGAGCTGCTGACCCAAAAGCAGCAGAGCTTTACCTGGAAGGGCTGCGCGCCCTGGATCGCGGCCAACGCCGATGCCCGGGGCTACTACCGCACCTCGTATGCTTCTGCGGACCTTTCCAAGCTGGCGGCGGCGGCGAGCGGGGAACTGTCGGCCGAAGAGCAGGTGGCGCTGGTGGACGACCAGTGGGCGATGGTGCGCGCCGGGCGCAGCAGCCTGGGCGACTACCTGCAACTGGCCGAGAGCATGAAGGACATCCGCAACCGGGCCGCCTGGGAGGCCCTCGACGGTCATCTGCAGGATGTATCCGACTACGTGGTCGGCGACGCCGATCGGGCCCAGTACCAGGCCTGGGTGCGTAACCTATTGCGCCCCGCGCTCGAGGAATTAGGCTGGCAGTCGAGCCCGGAAGAGAGCGCCGATCGCAAGGCCCTGCGCGCCACCGTGATCTTCACCCTGGGATACGCCGGGCGAGATCAAGAGGTCATCGCCCACGCCACCCGCCTGGTGCGGCAGGCGATGGGAGGCAGCGCCAGCGTCGATCCGACGCTGCTGGCTGCCATCACCCCCCTGGCCGCGATCCACGGCGACCAGGCCCTCTACGAAGAGTACCTGGCGGCCATGAAGGCGGCCAAGTCGCCGGAAGAGTACTACCGGTACTTCTACGGGCTGGCGGCGTTCCGGCGGCCGGAGCTGGTGGAGCGGAACCTGAGGTACGCGCTCAGCCCGGAGGTGCGCAACCAGGACGCCACCGGCTTCCTGGGCTCGATCCTGGGCAGCACCGACCCGCAAAAGCGCAAGCAGGCGTGGAGCTTCATCAAGGCCAACTGGCCGCAACTGGAGAACCGCCTGGCCAGCTACACCCGCGGCGATATCTTCGGCGCCACCGCGGCCATGTGCGACGCCTCCGATCGCGACGACGTGCAGGCCTTCTTCGCACAGCACCCGATCCCGTCGGCCGAGCGCACCATGCGCCAGAGTCTGGAGCGCATGAACAACTGCATCGACATGCGGGAGCAGCAAGGTTCGCGCTTGGCTCTGTGGCTGAAGCAGCAGCCCGAGAAAGGCGGGAACTGAGGTCCCGGGGCGCCGCCGGCAGCGCAAGAAACAAGGCCGGCAGAGCAAGAAACAAGGCCCGCTTGCGCGGGCCTGAATCCCCTCTGGAACAAGCCCTACTGGCGGGCGGCGGGCGCGTCGCCCGGAGGCTCGGCCGGGAGCACCGAGGCGGGCTCGCCCACGGTCGCGGGAAGCGGCCCTTCCAGCGCCAATTGCAGCACCTCGTCCATGTTGTCGACGAAGTGCAGTTTGAGTTCGTTGCGCAGGTTCTCGGGGATGTCGGGCAGGTCCTTCTCGTTCTCCCGGGGCAGGACGATCTCGAAGATGCCGGCGCGGTGGGCGGCCAGCAGCTTCTCCTTGAGCCCGCCGATGGGCAGGACCTTGCCGCGCAGCGTGATCTCGCCGGTCATGGCCACGTCGCGGCGCACCGGGACGCGGCTCATGGCGCTGGCGATGGCGGTGGCGATGGTGATGCCCGCCGAGGGCCCGTCCTTGGGGATGGCGCCCTCGGGAACGTGCACGTGGATGTCCACGGCGCGGTAGAAGTCGCGGGGCACGCCCAGGCGCTGCGCTCGCGAGCGCACGTAGGAGAGCGCCGCTTGCGCCGACTCCTGCATCACGTCGCCCAGCTTGCCGGTGAGCAGCAGCTTGCCCTTGCCGTCCACGAT
>DASPRL010000099.1 GCA_035624475.1 Terriglobales bacterium | reverse complement strand
GCACGGATGGGCAGGGTGCGGCGCACGAAGCGGAAGCCCTCAGCCATGTGCGCCATCGCCGACTCGGAATGCTCCAGCTTCACCCAGGGCGGCAGCTTCATCAGCAGCAGCCCCGCGATCACCGCGATGTAACTGATCGCGTTCCCCAGGAAGCACCAGCCCTCGCCCACCCAGGCCACCAGCAGGCCGGCCACCGCCGGTCCCACCACCCGCGCCCCGTTGAACATGGAGGAGTTGAGGGCGATGGCGTTCATCAGGTCTTCTTTGCCCACCATATCCACCAGGAAGGACTGGCGCGCGGGGATGTCGTAGGAGTTGGCCACGCCCAGCAGCGCCGCCAGCACGAAGATGTGCCATACCTTGACCAGGTTGGTGAGGGTGAGCGCCGCCAGCGCGAAAGCCAGCACCATCATGGCGGTCTGGGTGGCGATGACCACGCGGTGGCGGTTGTGGCGGTCGGCCATGATCCCGCCCAGGGGCGCGAACAGGAAGACGGGGATCTGGTTGGCGAAGGCCACCGCACCCAGCAGCAGCGACGACCCCGTCAGCCGGTAGACCAGCCAGGCCTGGGCCACGTTCTGCATCCAGGTGCCGATCAGCGAGATCAGTTGCCCGCCGAAGAAGAGCTGGAAGTTGCGGTGGCGGAGGGCGCGCACCATGGCCGGAGGCCGGCGCCCCGGGCCCGGGGTCTCGGATTGTCCGGGTGCGGGCAGGGAACCGCTGCCCGCCATCTCATCGCCTGCCATGCTGGGATCGCATTCCGGGACGGCTCTCTTCGTCCTGTCTTGGATGATGGCAGCCTGGCCGGGGTTTGACAAGGTTTCCGGTCCAGCGCGCGGGCTGCGGGAGGCGGCCGGCTCGGCGGCGCCCATCTTCGCGCCTGCTCTCGCCTGCCTCCTCCCCGGATTTTGCCAAATTGTAAGTATTTACTTACAATTGGGTCTTTGGGGCCCCCGCGCCGGCCCGCTCCGGCGCTGCCGCAGCAAAGACCAGCTTTGGGGGATCGACATGCCGCGCTTCATGCGGGTGATGCATCTTGGCTGCTGCTGGCTCGTCCTCGCCGCCGCCGCCGCGGCGCAGCTAGCGCCCGCTCCCGCCGGCACATCGGCCCCGGGCGCTCCCTCCGTGCCCGCCCTCCCCGGGACGCAGGATCCCTTCCTGGGCAGCGTCGCCGAAGGCCAGGTCACGCCCGGCGTGTTGCAGCTCTCCGTCTCCGACGCCCTGGACCGCGGTCTGCGGCATAATCTCGGCCTCTTGCTGGCCGGCCACGAGACCGAAAGCTCGCGCGGCGCCCGCTGGCGCAGCCTGAGCGAGCTGCTGCCCAAGCTCACCACCGAGACCTCGCTCACGCGCGAGCAGATCAACCTGTCCACCTTCGGCATTCCCATCCCGGCGGGAGTCTCCCCGGTCACGCCCCCCTTCGACGTCTTCGACACCCGCGCCTTCCTGGAGCAGTCGGTGGGCTTCGAGAGCGTGAACCGCTACCGCGCCGCCAACCAGAACCTGCGCGCCGCCCAGTTCACCTTCCAGGACGCGCGCGAGCTGGTGGTGCTGGTGGTGGGGGCGTCGTACCTGCAGGCCCTGGCGGGGGCCGCGCGCGTGCAGTCGGCTGAGGCCCAGTACGCCACCGCCCAGCGCCTCTACCGCCAGGCCGTGGACCTGCGCCATGCCGGCGTGGTCCCCGGGCTGGACGTGCTGCGCGCCCAAGTGGAGATGCAAGCCCGCCAGCAGGATCTGCTCTCCGTCCGCAACGACTTCGAAAAGCAGAAGCTGCTGCTGGCGCGCGTCATCGGCCTGCCCCTGGGCCAGCCGTTCGAACTCAGCAGCAAGCTCCCCTACGAGCCCCTGCAGGAGCTGACCCTGGAGCACGCCCTGGAGGTCGCCTACCGCAACCGCGCCGACTACCAGGCCGGCCTGGCGCGGGTGCGCGCCGCCGAGTGGGAGAAGAAGGCGGCACAGGGCGAGGCCCTGCCTTCCTTCGGCCTGGCCGGCGACTACGGTCTGATCGGCAACAATCCCGGCAACGCCCGCAGCACCTTCACCATCGGAGCCGGGGTGCGCATCCCCCTCTTCCAGGGGGGCAAGGTGCACGGCGATACCCTGCGTGCCGACGCCACTCTGCGCCGCCGTCAGGATGAGCTGGCCGACCTGCGCGGGGCCATCGAGCTGGAGGTGCGCAATGCCTTCCTCGATCTGCGTACCGCCGCCCAACGCGTCGAGGTGGCGCAACAGGCGGTGGAACTGGCCCGCCAGCAGTTGCAGCAGTCGCAGGACCGCTTCGCCGCCGGCGTCACCGACAACGTGGAGGTGGTGCAGGCGCAGCAGGCCGTGGCCCAGGCCGACGAGAATTACATCGCCAGCCTCAACGCCCACAACGTCGCCAAGCTGGTCATGGCGCACGCCCTGGGAGTGGCCGAGAAAGAGACCCGGAACTACCTGGAAGAGAAGAAATGACGCAGGATAGGACGAGCGTGGAGCGCGAACCCAAACTGGAAGCCAAGCCGGCGGAACCGGGGCGCGAGACCTGGACCGAGGAGGTCCCGGAGCTGGCGCTGCCCGAGCGCGTCTCTTACCTGCGCGAGCACCCCGGCGCGCGCTGGGTGCTGCTGGCGGTGGTGGTGCTGGCCCTGGTGGCCGCGGTCGCGGCCTGGCGCTACTACGCGGCGCGCGAGTCCACCGACGACGCCCAGATCGACGGCCACATCACCCCCGTGAGCGCCCGCGTCTCCGGCACCGTTCTGCAGGTGAACTTCGAGGACAACGCCTACGTGCAGGCGGGCACGGTGCTGGCGCAACTCGATCCCAAGGACTACGAGGTGGCGCTGGCGCGCGCCCGCGCCGAGCTGGCCGATGCCGAAGCCAACGCCCGCGCCGCCCATACCGGGGTGCCGGTGATGTCCACCTCCACCGCCAGCACCTTGAGCAGCGCGCAGGCTTCGCTGGCGGCAGCGCGCAAGGGCGCCGATGCCGCCCGCGCCCGCCTGGCCGAGGCCCAGGCCAACTACACCAAGGTGGCCGCCGACCTCAAGCGCTTCCAGGACCTCATCGCGCGCGACGAGATCTCGCAGCAGCAGTACGACGCCGCTGTGGCCGCCGAGCAGGCGGCCCGGGCCACGGTGGAGGCCGCCCAGGCGCAAGTGGCCATGGCGCAGAGCCGCGTGGCGGAGGCCGAAGCCGCGGTGCGCGCCGCCCAGACCGCACCCCAGCAGGTGGCCATGAGCGAGGCCCGCGCCGGCGCCGCCTCCGCCGCCGTCCTCAAGTACCAGGCGGCGGTCGAACAGGCGCAGTTGAACCTGCAGTACTGCACCGTGCGCGCCCCCGTCACCGGCGTCGTCAGCAAGCGCTCGGTCGAGCCCGGGCAGGTAGTGCAGGCGGGCCAGCCCCTGTACGCCCTGGTCAACCTCGACGACCTGTGGGTGACCGCCAACTTCAAGGAGACGCAACTGCGCCACATGAAACCCGGGCAGCCGGCCTCGGTCTCGGTGGACGCCTTCGGGCGCAGCTACCGCGGCCACGTGGATTCGATCGGCGGCGCCACCGGCGCCCGCTTCAGCCTGCTGCCCCCGGAGAACGCCACCGGCAACTACGTCAAGGTGGTGCAGCGCATCCCGGTCAAGATCGTGCTCGACCCCGGCCAGGACCCGGAGCATCGCCTCCGCCCCGGCATGTCGGTGGTGCCCACCGTCCTCGTCAAATGACCCGATGACCCGATGACCCGATGACCAAATCTCCCGATGCTCCCATCAATCCCTGGATCATCGCGGTGGCGGTGATGCTGGGCACCTTCATGGAGGTGCTCGACACGACCGTGGTCAACGTCTCCCTGGAGCACATCGCCGGCAACCTCTCCGCCACCACCGACGAGGCCACCTGGGTGCTGACCTCCTACCTGGTGGCCAACGCCATCATCCTGCCCATGACCGGGTGGCTGGCCAATCACTTCGGGCGCAAGCGCATCCTGCTGCTCTCGGTCACCGGCTTCACCCTGGCCTCCATGGCCTGCGGCGTGGCCCCCAGCCTGGGCTCGCTCATCGTGTTCCGCGTCATCCAGGGGGCCTGCGGCGGCGGCCTGCAGCCTCTCTCCCAGGCCATCATGCTGGAGGCTTTCCCCCCGGAGAAGCGCGGGCGCGCCATGGCCTTCTGGGCGCTGGGCATCGTGGTGGCGCCCATGCTGGGCCCGGTGCTGGGCGGCTGGATCACCGACAGCTACTCCTGGCGCTGGCTCTTTTACATCAACATCCCGGTCGGCTTGGCGGCGCTGGCGATGTGCTTTTTGTTCATCTTCGATCCGCCGTATATCCGCCGCGCCTCCGGGCGCATCGACTACTGGGGCATCGGGCTGCTGGCGGTGGGCATGGGCGCCCTGCAGATCTTCCTCGACAAGGGCCAGGAGGAGGACTGGTTCTCCTCCCGCTTCATCCAGGTGCTGGCGGTGACGGCGGCGGTGGGGCTGCTGCTGTTCATCGTGAACGAGCTGCGCTCGCCGCATCCCGTGGTCAACCTGCGCGTGCTCAAGATCCGCACCTACACCACCGGCGTCTTCCTGATGACGGTGCTGGGCTTCGTGCTCTACGGTTCCACCGTGCTCATCCCCATCTGGCTGCAGACCCTGATGGACTATTCCGCGCTGCAGGCGGGGCTGGCCATGCTGCCCCGCGGCCTGGGCTCGTTCCTGTTCATGCCCATTGTGGGCATCCTCACCACCAAGATCGAGCCTCGCAAGCTGCTGAGCGTGGGCCTGCTGGCCTCCTCCGCCAGCCTCTTCCTGCTGGGCGCGCTCAACCTCAACGCCGGCTACTGGGACATCTTCTGGCCGCTCATCCTGCAGGGCACCTCCCTGGGCCTGCTCTTCGTCCCTCTCACCACCGTCACCCACGATCCCATTCCCCAGGAGCAGATGGGCAACGCCACCAGCATCTTCAATCTCATGCGCAACATCGGGGGCAGCATCGGCATCGCCACCACCACCACCCTGGTGGCGCGCAACACCCAGCGCCACCTCAACATCCTGGGCGCCCACGTCACTCCCTACGACACCGCCACGCGGATGACGTTCGAGGGCCTGCGCCGCTACTTCCTGGGCCAGGGCGCCGACATGGTCACCGCCACCCAGCGCGCCTATGGTGCGCTGTTTGGCATGGTGGTGCGCCAGGCTGCCATGCTCTCCTTCGTGGACGTCTTCCGGCTGCTGGGCATCCTGTTCCTGCTGGCCCTGCCGCTCATCCTGCTCATGCGCCGGCCGCAGCACCACGACCGTCCGGCGGTCGCGGATTAGTGACCCCGATGAAGCCGATGATCCGATGACCCAATTTCCTGCTAACTGGTTTCCAGTAAATGACTTGCTGTACACGTGTTCTCCCGCTCGGCTATGATTTATGATTGACCTGCCCCCGAGTCGGCCTCTGTCGTCCAGCCTTCCTAAGCTAAGGAGCAGCCATGCTCGAGACCTTGGACCTCAAGAAGAACCTGGCGAAGCCTGTCTATGCCAAGCAGATGAAAGAGCTGCAGGAGCGGCTGCGTAAATTGCAGTACGCCGCCCGCGACGCCGAACTCCCGGTGGTGATCTGCCTGGAGGGCTGGGACACCGCCGGCAAGGGCGCCGTGGTCAAAAAGCTCACCGAGCGCTTGGACCCCCGCCTCTTCCGCGTGCATCCCGGCAGCGAGCCCACGCCCCTGGAGCAGCGCTATCATTTCCTGTGGCGCTATCAGGTGGCCCTGCCCAACGACGGCGAGATGGCGGTCTTCGACCACTCCTGGTACGGCCGCGTGCTGGTGGAGCGCTGCGACAGGATCGTCAAGAAGAAAGTCTGGCGCCAGGCCTACGAGCAGATCAACCAGTTCGAGCGCTGGCTCACCGACGACGGGCAGGTGCTGCTGAAGTTCTTCCTGCACATCTCCCGCAAGGAGCAGACGCGCCGCTTCAAGGCCTGCCGGAAGGACCCGCTGCTCGCCTGGAAGATCACCAAGGAGTACAAGCGCCACCACCGCCAGTACGACCGCTGGCTGAAAGCGGTGGAAGAGATGCTTTCCAAGACCGACAGCCCGCACGCTCCCTGGACGGTGGTGGAGGCCAACGACCTGCGCTGGGCGCGGGTGCGCGTCTTCGAGACCCTGGCGGAGCGCCTCGAGCAGGCGCTGGAGCGCCGCCAGGCCATGCCCGCGCTGGTCTCGCGCACCGCCGCCGCCGCCGCCGCCACCAAGAAGGCCCGCGCCGAGCGCGCCGCCAGCGACGCAGAGCTGGCTCGCGCCGAAGAGAAGAAGACCACCGGGGAGGCCTCCAAGCCCGCCGCCTCCGCCGGCCCCGAGCCGGCACAGGAGGAGGTGGCCCATGCTTGAGACCCTCGACATGACCCGCAAGCTCACTCCCAAGCAGTACGAGGAGCAGATCGGGCGCGCCCAGGTGCGCCTGCGCGAGCTGGAGTTCCAGGTCTACAAGCAACAGTTGCCGGTGCTCTGCGTCTTCGAGGGCTGGGACGCGGCCGGCAAAGGCGGCGCCATCAAGCGCATCACCGAGATGCTCGATCCCCGCGGCTTCACCGTCAGTGCTTACGCCGCCCCCAAGGGCGAGGAGAAGACCCACCACTACCTCTGGCGCTTCTGGCGCAACCTGCCCCGCGCCGGGCACGTGGGCATCTTCGACCGCTCCTACTATGGGCGCGTGCTGGTGGAGCGCGTGGAAGGCTTCTGCCACGAGGACGAGTGGCGCCGCGCCTACCGCGAGATCAACGAGTGGGAGGCGCAACTGGCCTCCTTCGGCATCGTCCTGTGCAAGTTCTGGCTGCACATCACCAAGGAAGAGCAGCTGCGCCGCTTCAAGAGCCGCGAGACCGATCCCTTCCGCTCCTACAAGCTCACCGAGGAGGACTGGCGCAACCGCGCCAAGTGGAACGTTTACACCCAGGCGGTGGAGGACATGCTGCTGCACACCAGCACCCCCTACGCCCCCTGGACCGCGGTGGAGGCCAACAACAAGCACTACGCCCGCGTCAAAGTGCTGCGCACGGTGGTGCAGGCCATTGAACGCCGCCTGAACTAGGACTAGAATCCGGGACCCTGGATGCCCATCGACCCTGAGCGCGCCCCGTTCCTGCTGCAGCGGCTCGATCGCCTGCTCGCGCGGCTGCCCTCCGCGCCCGCCCCGGAGCGCGTCCACCGCTTCCGCACCACCGTGCGCCGGCTGGAGACCCTGCTGGACGCGCTGGTGGCCGAGCCCGGCCGCAATCAGCGCAAGCTCATGAAGCAGCTGGGCAGGCTGCGGCGGCGCGCCGGGCGCGTGCGCGACCTGGACGTGCAGATGGCCGCCCTGAAGACATTGAAGATGGGCGACAGCCGCCGCAAACGCCAGCTCATGGACGAACTGGCCCAGGACCGCTTCCGCCGCGAGAAGAAGCTGGTGGATGCACTGGACAAGACTACGCGCCGCCAGCTCCGCCGCCGCCTCCAGCGTCTGCAAGCCGATCTGGCAGGGGCGGGAGCATCGCCGGCGACCGCCCCCGCCGGTGCGGAAGCGGATCCCGCGGCTATCGCCCTGCGCGAGTTCGCCCGCCTGGCCCGCGAGTGCGGCCCCTTGAACGAGCAGAAGCTGCACGACTTCCGCATGCGCTGCAAGCGCGCCCGCTACACCGCGGAGATGGGCGGAGAGACGCCCCGCGTCCAGGAAGTGGTCGCACTCCTCAGGCAGATCCAGGATTCGGTCGGCGCCTGGCACGACTGGCTGGTGCTCAGCGCGCGCGCCGAGAAGCTCTTCGGCGACCACAGCGAGGTGCCCCTGCTGGCCGCCCTGCGCAACGTCACCCGCGCCAAGTTCACCGAAGCGGTGCGCACCGCCGGCGATGCCAAGCGCCGCCTGCTCGAAATGCAGCGCAGCCTGGAGAGCGGCGCCAAGCAGGTCGCGCGCGTCCCCGCCCGGGCTCCCCAGCGCGCCGGCGCCATCGCGTAGCCCAGCGGGGCGCAGGCCTGCGGGCCTGCATCTAAGGCTAAGAGCTGAGACCCCATGCGCCGTCTCCTCCTACTGCTCCTGGTGCTGTGCGGAACTGCTTCGGCCGCTTATCCGCAGACGCCGGCCCCCGGCGTGGTGCATCCCTCCGTCGCGGTACTTGCCGACTCCTCCAACAGCTACGCCCTCTACCTGCCCTCGGCCTACTCACCGGCCCGGCGCTGGCCGCTGCTGCTGGTCTTCGATCCCTTCGCCCGCGGGGAGGTCGCGGTCAAGCTCTTCCAGGAGGCGGCCGAGCAGCATGGCTTCCTGGTGGTGGGCAGCAACGACGTGCGCAACTTCCAAGACCCGGCGGCGGCCGTGCAACTGCTCTGGAAGGATGTGAATGAGCGCTACGCCATCGATCCCCGCCGCTTCTACGTCGCCGGGCTTTCCGGCGGCGCGCGCGTGGCCTCCTCCATCGCGCTGACCTGCAAGACCTGTGTCGCTGGAGTGATCGCCAACGGGGCGGGCCTGCTCCCGGGCGCCGCCGTCCCCGGCCCGGAGGTGGCCGACTGGTTCCTGGTGGCCGGCACCACCGATTTCAACTATCCCGAGCTGCTCCGGCTGGACGAGGCGCTGGTGGCACGGCACGCCGCCGTCCGCTTCGTGGTCTATGACGGCCCGCACAACTGGATGCCCAAGGAGGTGGCTGGGCGCGCCCTGGCCTGGCTGCGGTTGCGCGCCATGGCCCGAGGGGCGGCTCCGGTAGACAAGGAGTTCCTCAACCAGCAGTTCGAAGAGCGGCTGGCCGAGGCGCAGGCGACGCAGAAGCGCGGCGAGCTGGTGGCCGCCCTCCGCACCGAGCGCGAGATCGTCGCGGACTTCCGCGGCTTCCGCGACGTGAAGGAGGTGGAGGCTGCCGCCCAGTCGCTGGCCGCCTCCGAGGAGTTCCGCAAGGCGCAGAAGAACGAACAGGCGCTACTCGATCTGCAGGACGAAGTCGCCAACCGCCTGGTCAGCCTGGTCGGCGGCATCGCGCAGGGAGCGGACGAGCCCGCCACCCTGCTGGCCCAGCTCCGCGCGGCGGTCGGTGACGCCGAGCGCGAAAAGAAGAAAGGCTCCGACCCCGCCCGCGCGCAGGCCATCGAGCGAGCCCTGGCCTCGGCCTTTTCCTATGCCGCCGAGGGCGGCCAGCAAGCCATGCTCAAGAAGGACTATCTCCCCGCCCGAGACCTGTTCCGCGCCAGCGAGGTCATCCTGCCCGACAGTGCCTGGGCCTGCTATCTGCTGGCCACCGCGAACGCCCAACTGGGCGAGAAGAAGCCGGCCATCCAGGAGTTGCAGAAGGCCGTGGACCGCGGCCTCACCAACGCCAAGCTCCTCGACGACCCCGCCTTCGACCGCCTCCGCAACGAAGCAGGCTTCAAGGCGCTGGTCGCGAAGCTCTCCCAGCTGCCCGCCTCCAAGCCCAGGAGCTAGGAGCTACTCCACCTGAAACGTGAAACCTGAAACCTGAAACGTTTACAATCCTTCCGTCCATGCCCACTTTCGCCGCGGTCGACATCGGCGCCAACTCCGTGCGGCTGAAGATCGCGCGCCTGCTTCGCCGCCGCCTGCACAGGCTGCACGAGGACCGCCAGGTCACCCGCCTGGGCGCCTCCGTCTTCCGCACCGGCCTGCTCTCGCCCGACGCCATGGCGCAGACGGTGGAAGCCCTGGAGCGCTTCCGCAAGGCCACCCTGGCGCGCGGCGCCGACCAGGTCCGCGTGGTCGCCACCAGCGCCCTGCGCGACGCCCGCAATGCCCAGGCCTTCCTCGACTGGGTGCGCGCCGCCACCGGCTGGACGGTCGAGGTCATCACCGGGCTGGAAGAGGGCCGCCTCATCCATCTCGGCCTGCTCACCCTGGGCCGGGTGCGCGCCCGCCGCGTGCTCATGGTGGACCTGGGCGGCGGTTCCTGCGAACTCACTCTTTCCGAAAAGGGTCACATCCGCCACATGTTCAGCCTGCCCCTGGGCGCGGTGCGGCTGACGGGCGAGTTCCTGGGCCACGACCCTCCCAAGAAAAAGGAGCTGGAGCGCCTGCGCGAGTACGTGGGGGAGGAGGTGGGCCGGGTGGTGCGGCGCATCGCCGCCGGCCGCCCGCAGCGGGTGGTGGCGACCTCAGGGACAGCGGCGGCGCTGGCGGCGCGCGCCCGCCGCCTGGGCCGCACCGCCTCCGGCACCGTCTCCCGCGCGGTCACGCAGAAGCTGGCCCGGCAACTGGCCAAGCTCCCGCTGGAGGAGCGGGCGGCGCTGGCCGGCATCGGCCCGCGCCGCGCCGAGATCATCATCGCCGGCGCCGAAGTCTTTGCCGGGCTCATGGAGCGCTGCAACCTGCGCGCCTTCCGCTACTCCCCGCTGGGCCTGCGCGACGGCGTGCTGGCCCAGATGGCCGCCGACTGCGACCGCTCCACCCGCCTGGGCCGCCAGGTGGAGTCCGAGCGCTGGGACGCGCTGCTGGCCGTCGCCCGCCGCTATGACGCCGACCTCAAGTACTCGCTCCACGTCCGCCGCCTGGCCGCGCGGCTGTTTGCCGCCCTCCGGCCCGTCCACGACCTCCCGCCCGACTACCAGGAGTGGCTGCTGGCCGCGGCCATGCTGCAGGAAGTGGGCAGCTATTTGAACCGCACCGGCCGCCATCGCCACGCCTACTACCTCATCGCCAACTCCGAGATCTTCGGCTATACCCCGCGGCAGCGCCGCGTCATCGCCACCATCGCGCGCTACGTGGGCAACTCCCGGCCCGCTGCCGCCGACAAGATCATGAAGAAGCTGGCGCCCGAGGACCGCCGCTTCGTGCCCCGCGCGGTGGTGTTGCTGCGCCTGGCCCGGGCGCTGAACCAGGGGCGCCGCGCCACCGTCACCGGCCTGCGCGCTCGCCTGGAGGGCGGACGCGTCCTGCTGAAGCTCAAGACCCGCCGCGGCGCCGAGCTGGAGCTGTGGGCGCTGGCCAAGGAGCGGAATTACTTCCGCGAGGTGTTTGGGCGTGATTTGGCGGCGGGGCTGGCGTGAACGGGGAGTTAGGAGTCTGGAGTCAGGGGTTCGCGCTGCGCGCGGAAGAAGCTAGAGGCAGAAGGCGAAAGGCAAGAACTCGGTACTCGCTACTCGGTCCTATCGTTTCTTCCCCGCCGCGCTGGCCAGGATGGTGCGCACCGACTTGGGGGTGAGCAGCCACTCCAGGGTGCCGCTCTTGCCGCGCATCTCCACCCGCGCCACCGCCCCCTTCTTCAGGTCCACCGCCGAGTCCGACTGCCCCTCGCTGATCAGCAGGCTCAGGAACTCGCTCAGGTTGGGATTGTGGCCCACCACCATGATGGCTTCGCACTTGGCGTACTTGGCGAGCAGGGCGCGGAAGTCCTCGAAGCCGGCCCCGGGGCGCAGCGCCGCTTCCAGTTGCATCTTGCCGTCGTAGCCGATCTCGTTGCCCACCAGCGACGCCGTCTGCGTCGCCCGCTTGAGCGGGCTGGAGAGCAGCGCCTCCACCGTGATGTCCAGCGCCGCCAGGGCGCTGCCGATGTAGCGGCACTGCTCGATGCCGTCGGGGTCGAGGGCGCGCTTCGCGTCCTTTTCGGGGTTCCCTTTCTTGGGCTGGCCGGCGCTGGCGTGGCGGAGGAAGTAGATGGTCATGATGGCTTACCGCGTCTCCCTGATTCTACTGGAGCGGGCGCGCCGGGGGGCGTGTCCGGGCATCTGGTCCAGCACCTGCCGGCCCTCCGCCAGCCCGATGAGAAACTCCTGGGCATGGAAGGGGGAGGCCGCCCGCGCCTTGCTGCGGCGCGCGCTGCCGTTCACCAGCAGCCCCGCCGGCAGGTAGCTGCCGTCGGGACGCAGCAGGCGCGCCTTCACGTTGTCGGCGAGGTAGGCTTCCAGGATCTCCTGGCGCACGCGCTGCTTCAGCAGTTCATCGCGCAGCGGGAAGGTGACCTCCACGCGCTCGTAGAGGTTGCGCGGCATCCAGTCGGCGCTGCCCACGTAGATCTCCTCCTCGCCGCCGTTGGCGAACCAGAAGATGCGGCTGTGCTCCAGGAAGCGCCCCACCAGGGAGCGCACGCGGATGCGCTCGCTCACGCCCCGCATTCCCGGGCGCAGGCAGCACATGCCGCGCACGATCAGGTCGATCTCCACTCCCGCCTGTGAGGCCCGGTAGAGCGCCTGGATGAGGTTCTTGTCGGTGAGCGAGTTCATCTTGGCCACGATGCGCGCCGGACGCCCGCGCTTGGCGTGCTCGGCCTCGCGCGCGATCAGTTCCAGCGACCGTTCCGCCAGGTCCAGCGGCGAGACCAGCAGGGGATCGTAGTGCGGCTGCTCCGAGTAGGCGGTGAGGAAGTTGAAGACGCCGTGCACCGCCCCGGTCATCTCCGAGTCGGCGGTCAGCAGGCTCAGGTCGGTGTAGAAGCGCGCGGTGACGGGGTTGTAGTTGCCGGTGCCCAGGTGGGCGTAGCGGCGCACTTCGCCGTCGGGATCGCGGCGCACCAGCAGCGCCAGCTTGCAATGCGTCTTCAGCCCCACCAGCCCGTGGAAGACCTGCACCCCGGCGTCCTCCAGGCTGCGCGCCCAGCGGATGTTGGAGGCCTCGTCGAAGCGCGCTTTCACCTCCACCACCACCGTGACTTCCTTGTGCGCCGCCGCTTCGATCAGGGCCCGCATGATGGGCGAGTCCTCGCTGGTGCGGTAGAGCGTCTGCTTGATGGAGAGCACGCGCTCGTCCTCGGCCGCCGCCTGCAGGAACGAGACCACCGCGTCGTAGCTGTCGAAGGGATGGTGCAGCAGCACGTCGTGCCGCCGCAACTCCTCGAACAGGTCCTTGGACTTGGCGGTCAGGTGCAGCTCCCGCGGCACGAAGGCGCGGTACTTCAGCTCGGGGCGCTCGGTCTGCTCGTAGATGTTGAACAGGCGGGAGAGGTTCACGGCGCCCTCGGTGGGATACACCTGCCAGGGCTCCAGGCTGAAGTTGGTGCGCAGCCGCTCGATGATCTCCGCCGAGGCCTCGGCCTCGATCTCCAGCCGCACCGCGTCCCCCTTGCGCCGGTTGTGCAGTTCCGTGCGCACCGACTCCAGCAGGTTGCGCGACTCTTCCTCTTCCAGGTAGAGGTTGGAGTTGCGAGTGACGCGGAAGGCCGCCGCCGAGACGATCTCGTAACCCTGGTACATGCGCTGGGCGTGCGCCGTCACCAGGTCGGCGAGGAAGACGTAGTCGGTGGTGCCGTGGCTGGAGGGCAGGCGCACCACCCGCGGCAGCGCCCGCGGCACGGTCACCACTCCCATGTAGGCGGCCGCCGAGCGCCGCCGCCGCCTCAGCAGCAGCGCCAGGCACAGGGCCTTGTTGATCACCCGCGGGAAAGGATGCGCCGGGTCCACGGTGACCGGGGTGAGCAGGGGATCCAGCTCCTTGTCGCAGTACTCCTGCACGAAGGCGCGGTTGGCGGCGTCCAGTTCGTCCAGCCCCAGCACCCGAATGCCCTGCTCGGCCAGCGCCGGACGCAGCCGCTGGTTCCAGCAGCGGTACTGCGCTGCCACGAAGTCGTGGGTCTCGCGCGCCAGCAGGTCGCGCTCCTCCGTGGGGGTCAACCCGTCCGTTCCCGGCTCGGTGTAGGCGTCTTCGATCTGCTGCAGCAGGCCGGCGATGCGCACCTCGAAGAATTCGTCGAGGTTGCTGGCGGTGATGGCCAGGAACTTCACCCGCTCCAGCAGGGGATTGCGCTCGTCCTCGGCCTCCTCCAGCACCCGCCGGTTGAAGGCCATCCACGACAGTTCACGGTTCAGGTAGCAGGCCGGGTTTTCCAGCGAGATGCGGGCCATAGAGGTGCTGCAGTATTGGGGAAGCGGTATCGTGGTCGGGAACCGGCTAGCGGGTCGCCTGACGCTCCCCCAAGGATACTACGACGACCACCCCTCGCGGGAGCGGGCGGAACTCCCTCCGCTAACCCTTCCACTCCTTCCAATCGTCCCGCAGGGCGTCGGCCATGCGAGCCGCCGCCTTGCCCAGCCAGTTGCCGGGACGCTCGTCTAAATCCTTCTTTATCTTGCGGATAGCATTCTCGCTGCCGAGGTGCGCGTTGGCCGTCTCGAAGCCCATGGAGTGCAGCAGGTGGAGGTCATGGCGTTCCTTGGGCAGCGTGGCCAGCTCGATGCGGGAGCAGTCCGGGGCCAGCCGCCGCACCACCCAGTGCCCGCGCAGGTGCACGAAGGGGTCGGGGCAGCGCACCGCCCGGCTGAGCATGGAGTTGTAGAGGATCTCCTGTGAGCGTGGCTGGTCGCTGGCCCAGACCCAGGCGGAGGGCACCAGCGCCTTGGCCTCGCGCGCCACCCGCCCGCCCCTCCACTCGGCCAGGGCGACGAAGCGCTGGTGGCCCAGGCTGCCCATGCCCGCCACCCGCGTGCGCAGGTTGTACTGCAAGCTGCGCTCCGGCAGCAGCGCTTCCAGGGCCTCGCGCGCGCTCTCCGGGACCTCGCGGGCGCGGGGCAGAGCTTCCATCTTCTTCCAGTAGCGGACAGGCTCGCGCAATTCGCTCACCGCCACCTCGCGCAGCCAGGGATGCCGGCCGTCGAGCACGAAGGCGCGACCGCCTGCCTCCAGGCCTTCGCGGTAGCCTTCCAGGATGGCCTCGGCCGCGTCCTTGGCGATCAGGTCCAGGTGAGCGGCTTCGGCGGCCAGTTGGGCGCTGGCCGCCAGCCGCACCAGGTCGTTGGCGTAGGACATCCAGTAGACCTCGTCCAGGTCGTTCATGCCCCACACCAGCCGGCCCTCCACGTCGCGCCAGGTGCCGAAGTTCTCCACGTGCAGGTCGCCGACGCCCAGCACCTCCGGGGCCGCGGCCAGCTCCGGACAGACCCTGGGCCAGAGCTGCGCCCAGCGGTAGAAGGTGCCGCGGAAGAAGAGGAACGGCGATTCCGCCATGCGCTCGTGCTTGCTCTTCAGGTCGGCCGGCACCAGCGTAGTGCGCTTGCCCACCCAGGCCTCGTAGCGCTTGGTCGCCTTGTGGATGTTCATCCCGAGGGCCCCGAGGGCCGCACCTTCAGCACTTCCTTCCAGGTGGCGCCGCCCACATCCACGCCGTATTGGGACGCGACGAAGCCGGTGGCAAAGCGCTTGGCGGCCTCCAGCGTGGGCTCTTCGTGGTCGGTGAGCGTGGCTTTCTTCTTCGCGGAATCGAAGACCGTGACTTGCCAGCGCTGCGCCAGGTTGCAGGTGAGAGAGAGGACCAGGTCCGGCCCCGTGGTCATGGCCAGCACGCAGTCGCCGGTTCTGTACTCTCGCGCCATCGCCTTCTCCGGGGAAGAGATTCTGGCCTGTGCCGCGATACTTGGCAAGAGGTAGCTAGTAGCTGGTTGCCAGGAGCTAAGGGGAGTAGGGCCAACGACCAACGACTCTTGCCGACGACCGAAGGCCAACGACCAACGACTGACGACCAACGACCGTTTCTAATCCGCCGCTTCCGGCTGCAGCGCCGGGGCCGCTACCCGCCGCCGCTGCCACGCCCACAGCGCCACGCGCGCACCCAGCAGCACCCCCAGCACCACCAGGTACCGCACCGGCACGGTGACGTCCTTCTTCACCAGCCAATAAAAATGGATGGTCCCCGCCGTCGCGCTCAGGTAGATCAGCCGGTGCAGCCACTGCCAGTTCTTCCCGCCCAGCTTGCGGATGGCCCACGCCGTCGAGGTCAGCGCCAGCGGCAGCATGAGCACCCACGCCGTGAAGCCGGCGGTGATGAAGGGCCGCTTGTACACGTCCTTCAGCATGCTGTGCACGTCGAAGAACTGGTCCAGCCACACGTAAGTGGTCAGGTGCAGGCACCCGTAGAAGAAGGCGAAGAGCCCCACCAGCCGCCGGAAGCGGATCAGCCACGCCTGCCCCGTCAGCCGCCGCAAGGGCGTGATGGCGAGCGTGATCATCAGGAAGGTCAGCGTCCACAGCCCGGTGGAGAGGGTGATCACGGAGATGGGATTGGCCCCCAGCCGGTCGGTCAGTCCCTTCCAGACGAGGAACCCCAGCGGCGTGAGGCACGCCAGCCACACTCCCACCTTCAGCCCGACGATCCGCCGGTTCGTCATCAGAAGTTCTTCTGCAGGTCCATGCCGCTATAGAGCGAGGCCACCTGGTCGTAGCCGTTGAACATCAGGGTCTTGCGCTTGAAGAACTCCCCGATGCGCCGCTCCGTGGCCTGGCTCCAGCGCGGGTGGTCCTTGTTGGGATTCACGTTGGAGTAGAAGCCGTACTCCTGGGGAATGGCGACGTTCCAGGAGCAGGGCGGTTGCTTCCCCACCAGCTTGATCTTGACGATGGCCTTGATGCTCTTGAAGCCGTACTTCCAGGGCACCACCAGGCGCAGCGGCGCTCCGTCCACGTTGGGCAGGGTGTCGCCGTAGAGACCGAAGGCCAGCAGCGCCAGCGGGTGCATGGCTTCGTCCAGCCGCAGCCCGTCCGCGTACGGCCACGCCAGCACGTCGGAGCGCTGCCCCGGCATCTCGTTGGGCCGGTACACGGTCTCGAAGGCCACGTACTGGGCCTTGCCCAGCGGCTCCACCTGCTTGAGGAAGGCGCCCAGCGGGAAGCCCACCCAGGGGATCACCATCGACCATCCCTCCACGCAGCGGTGGCGGTAGACGCGCTCCTCCGGCGGCGCCATCTTCAGGATGGTGTCCAGGTCGTAAGTCTGCGGCTTCTTCACCAGGCCCTCCACCTTCACCGTCCAGGGACGCGGGTGGAAGGCCGCCGCCAGCCCCGCCGGCTCGTACTTGTCGGTGGAGAACTCGTAGTAATTGTTGTAGTTGGTGATGTCCTTGAAGGGGGTGGGCTTCTCGTCGGTGGAAAAGGCGCTTTTCTGGATGCCATCGATCCTGGCGGCCGCGGCCGCCGCGCCCTGGTCCGGCTGCAGCATCTCGGCGAGCTTCACTCCGCCCACGGCCAGCGCTCCCACCGCCGCCGCCCCGGCCAGGAACTTCCGCCGGTTCAGGTAGATGCTCTGGGGCGTGATCTCCGATGCCAGGATGTCTGCCGCTTTCTTGATCAGCATGCTCGCTTTCCTCGCTTGGAAGAACGTGGCCCGCGTCCCTGGATTGGATGCTTCTGGGACGCCCCGCGCGCCCCTAAGTTACACGAAAGCCCCCTGCCTCCCGCCCGCTAGAATAGGGGGCATGCGCCGGCTGCTGGCCCTCGTCCTGCTGCTTCTGCCCCTGCCCGCCCGGGGCCAGGACGCGGCTTTGGAAGCACAGCTTCGGCAGACGTTCGCCGACCAGATGGTGACCCTGCGCACCTTCTACTCGGGCGAGCGGCTGCGCTTCGATTCCTTGGGCCTGCCCCTGGAAGCGGGCCCCGTGGGCCCCTGGACCACCGACGCCCAGATCCGCGTGCAGGAAGTCTCCCTCACCCGCGACGCCATCGTGCTGCGCGGCCGCCGCCAGCACTTCCTCTTCGGCTCGTCAGGGCATCTGCGCCACCACAACGCCGGGCCGGTCACGGTGGAGGTGCAGTGGCCGGAGCCGCCGCGCACCCGCGCCGACGCCCTGCGCCTGCTGGCCCGCGTCTTCCTGCGCGCCGACGAGAGGCTCGCCGACTTCACCCCCTCCTACTGGAGGTTCGTGCTCACCAACCAGTGGCAGTCGGTGGAGTTCGCGCTGGCCGACTTCCTCCCTGGCGAGACCCTGTACACCCCCGGCCGCGGCGACGTCTCCTGGCCGCGGGTGATCGGCCGCGGCGACTCCCTCGACGCTCCCATCGCCGTCTGCAGCCAGATCGAGGGCGAGGTGGGGCTGGCAGGCGTAATCGGTCCCGACGGCTCCCTGCGCGCCCTGCTGATCACCGACCCCTTCGGACTGGGCCTGGACGACCGCGCCGCCGACATCATCTCCAAGTGGCGCTTCGAGCCCGCCAGGAAGGGCCGGGAGCCGGTCTCAGCCCAGGTCCAGTTCTGGATCTATTTCCGCCGTGACTCCTGCTAGGGAAGACCCACCACGGAGACACAGAGACACGGAGGCACGGAGACAAATCTCCTTGGTACAGCGATCGAGCACGCTCGACCGACCCAGCCCGGAGGGCGGCATTTGGGTTAGCCCGGGGCGTCAGCCCCGGGGTCGCGTGCCGGAATAGTCTCCAGCGCCGACAGGCCGCGAGCGCAGCGAGCGGGCAAGGGAGGCGCCCCGCGCCTATTCCTTCTCCACCCCCGCCGGCACCTGGTTCTTGCGCGGCCGGCGGTTGGACGGCAGCACCTTCTTGCGCAGGCGCAGCGACTTGGGGGTGACCTCCACGAACTCGTCCTCGGCGATGAACTCGATGGCCTGCTCCAGGTTCAGCGCCCGGAAGGGAACCAGGCGGATGGCCTCGTCGGCGGTGGAGGCCCGCATGTTGGTCAACTTCTTCTCCCGCACCGCGTTCACGTCCAAGTCGTTGTCGCGGGCGTTCTCCCCGATGATCATGCCCTCGTACACTTCCACCCCTGGCCCGGTGAACAATTCGCCGCGCTCCTGCAGCCCCCACAGCGCGTAGGCGGTGGTGGTGCCGGGGCGGTCGGCCACCAGCGCGCCGGTGGGCCGGTGCGGGATCTCTCCTTGCCACTCGATGTAGCCGTCGAAGAGCGCGTTCATGACCATGGTGCCGCGCGTGTCGGTGAGCAACTCCGAGCGCAGCCCGATCAGCCCGCGGCTGGGGATGCGGAACTCCAGCCGCACCCGCCCGTAGCCGTGGTTGTGCATCTTCAGCATCTCGCCCTTGCGCCCGCCCAGCTTCTCGATCACCACTCCCACGAAGTTCTCCGGGATGTCGATGGTCAGCCGCTCCACCGGCTCCTGCAGCTTGCCGTTCACGCGCTTGGTGACGATCTCGGGCTTGCCCACCATCAATTCGAAGCCTTCGCGCCGCATCATCTCGATGAGGATGGCGAGCTGCAGTTCGCCCCGCCCCATCACCTTCCAGGAATCCTTGTTGCCGGTCTCCTTCACCCGGATGGAGACGTTGGTGAGCAGTTCCTTCTCCAGGCGCTCGTGCAGGTTGCGCGAGGTGACGTAGCTGCCCTCGCGCCCGGCGAAGGGCGAGGTGTTCACCGTGAACAGCATGGCCAGGGTGGGCTCGTCGATGGAGATGGGCGCGAGCGGCGCCGGCTCTTCCGCTCCGGTGATGGTCTCGCCGATGGTGATGCCCTCTACCCCCGCCACCGCCACGATGTCGCCCAGCGTGGTCTCGTCGATGTCCTCGCGCTTGAGCCCGCGGAAGCTGAAGAGCTTGGTGATCTTCACCTTCTCCAACCGCCCGTCGAGCTTGGCGATGCCCACCTCCTCGCCGGTGCGCAGGGTGCCGTGGAAGACGCGCGCGATGGCCAGCCGTCCCAGGTAGTCGCTGTAGTCGAGGTTGGCGACCAGCACCTGCAGCGGGCCCGCTGCGTCACCCGCGGGCGGCGGGATGGTCTTCAGAATGGCTTCGAAGAGCGGGCGCAGATCGGTACCCGGCCGGGCCGGGTCGGCGCTCGCCGTCCCCGTCTTGGCGTTGGTGTAGAGCACGGGGAAGTCGAGCTGGTCTTCCTTCGCATCCAGGTCGATGAACAGGTCGTAGACCTCGTTCAGCACCTCCTGCGGGCGGGCGTCGCCGCGGTCGATCTTGTTGATCACCAGGATGGGCGGCAGCCCCGCCTCCAGCGCCTTACTGAGCACGTAGCGGGTCTGCGGCAGCGGGCCTTCGCTGGCGTCCACCAGCAGCATGACCCCGTCCACCATCTTCAGCGCGCGCTCCACCTCGCCCCCGAAGTCGCTGTGCCCGGGGGTGTCCACGATGTTGATCTTCACCCCCTGGTAGAAGACGGCGGTGTTCTTGGCCAGGATGGTGATGCCGCGCTCGCGCTCCAATTCGTTGGAGTCCATGACCCGCTCCACCACCGCTTCGTTGGCGCGGAAGATGCCGCTCTGGCGCAGCATGCCGTCCACCAGCGTGGTCTTGCCGTGGTCCACGTGCGCGATGATGGCGATATTGCGGATCTTGCCGCTCATGGCTCTTCCTGACTCCTGACGACTGACCCCTGACTCCTGCTGCAACAAAAAGGGCGGCTTGCGCCGCCCTCGTTGCTTTTCAGAAGCGGGAGCTTCTTAGAGAGGCTGTACGTTCTCTGCCTGCCAGCCCTTGGGTCCCTTCACGACGTTGAACTGCACGGCCTGGCCTTCCTGCAGGCTGCGGAAGCCCTCCGCCTGGATGGCGGAGAAATGCACGAAGACATCCTCACCGTTCTGACGGGTGATGAAGCCGTAGCCCTTGGCGTCGTTGAACCACTTCACTGTTCCTTGTTCCATTGTGTTGCACACATTCCTTTTTCTTGAGATAGCGCTGAATGAACCGGAGGATACTGCAGAGGCAGGCAACGCTTAACGCGGATACCGCTCACAACCGCTTCCATCGAACGCAAAGACATCATACAGGAGACTTCGGTTTTTGTCCAAACCTCCTCTCAGCGCGCACCCGATTCGGTCACCCCCGGCTCCTAAGGCCCAACGGCAGGAACCCGCTGCCACGACCACCTCTCCCCACAGCATGCAGGGATTTCCTGCTGGGTGAAGATTCTGCTTGCCGCCCCTCTTCCACCCCCTGCCGGATCAGGCACTTACGCGCCTTCGTCGTGGCCGCGAAGTTGCTCGTCCAACAGTCTGGCGCTTCTCCCCGATCACCCCGCCGACGCCGAGCCCGGCGCGCCCCAGAAGAAGTCCCTGACCAGGCTTCTCAACGTTCTCTTGGAGCCCTAGACATGATCCCGAACCAGCTTCACATCGAATCGCCTCAGGGCCATCCCGTCGCCGATTACCGCATCCACCACGGGCTCATCGAAGTGCGCGTGATCGAGGGCGGCGAATGGCGGCGCCTCTCGGCCCGCGAGTTCAGCGCCCACCTGGCACAGAATCCCGCGCTGGCCCAGTGGCTGCGCGCCCGCGCTCAACAGCGCATCGGCCCGCCCCAGGACGAAGCCACGGCGGCCTGAAAGCGGGCGGGCGACGGGCCGGGACTCCTCCCCGATATCTGCGCTAAGTCTTGTATATGCAATCGGTTAGCCTGACATCCCTCCCCCCGCTCCAGCCATCCAACTAAGGAGCCACTCTAGGAGGTACCGAAATGCTGTGGAACAGAATGAAGTACGTCCTTCTGGCCATTCCACTGGCCGTGGCCATGACCTTCTCGGGCAGCACCCTGGTCAACCGGGCGGTGAAGGCCGCCAAACCTGACCTGGTGACCGTCCCGGAAGGGACGGCGCTGATGGTCAAGCTGGATCAGAGCTTGTCCACGCGCTCCAGCTACGCGGGCGAGCCCTTCGACGCGACCGTGCTCTCCCCCGTGGTGGTGGATGACCAGGTGGTCATCCCCAGCGGCACGCCGGTGGCGGGCCGGGTGGTGTACGCCCATCCCTCGGGCCGGCTGCGCGGCCGCGCCAGCCTGGAACTCACCCTGGACAGCTTGCGCCTGGATCAGGAGAGCTATGAGCTGCGCACCAACACCGTGGGCCGGGTCAGCGGCAGCCACAAGGTGCGCAACCTCGGATGGATCGGAGGTGGCGGTGGCGCGGGCACCCTCATCGGGGCGCTGGCCGCCGGCGGCAAGGGCGCATTGATCGGCGGGCCGGTGGGCGCCGGCGCCGGGCTGGGTGTTGCCGCCTTGACCGGCAGAAAGCAGGTCACAGTGGCGGCAGAGTCAGCGGTGACCTTCCGCCTGCGCCAGCCCCTCAGCCTGCCGCCCGCTAGCGGCCGCTCCAGCAACCGCTCCTGAGGCCAGTCGTTGGCGGCCAGCAGTTGAAAGTTAGCAAAAGTTAGCAGGCCCGGCCTGATGCCGGGCCTGCTTCTTCACTTCCTTTTGTCTTTTTCCTTTTGCCTTCCGTCCCCTGCCTACTTCTCTCCCAGAAGTACTCGCAGCACCGGCGCCCACATCTTTGTCTCTCCCGAGGTGCCGTGCCCGTGGGCGCCGTCGGCGACTTTGAGCAGCACGTACTGGCCGTGCGCGACCCGCTTCATGGCCTCCGGCATGACGCCTAACTCGGGCGGGTTGATGAAGTCATCCTCCGCGTTGACCGCCACCAGCCTGGCCCGGATGGCCTCCAGCCGCGGCCAGGGGTTGTAGTCATGCGAAGCCTCCAGCGCGTACAGGATGTCGTTGGCGTCCATGGCGGAGCTGTAGCGCGATCCCACCTGCTGCAGCAGGTGGTCGGCGGCATCGTGGGTCGGGGCGCGCTTCTGCGCATCCGACGGCCCGGCTACCGCGACCGCGAACATCTCGCCCAGCAGCGCCAGGTTGGGCGGCTCCTGATGGTACTCGCCGTTCTGCCACGCCGGGTCGTCGCGGATCATGTCTTCGCACAGCTCCCGCCACATGCGGTTGCGCCCCGCGATTTCGATGGGCTGGCTGACCAGCGGGAAGAGCGCGTCCATGAACTCCGGGTGCTCCTCCCCCCACAGCCAGGTGTGCATCCCGCCCATGGAGATGCCGCCCACCAGCCGCAGGTGATGGATGCCCAGGTGCTCGGTGACCAGCCGGTACTCCGCCTCCACCATGTCGTCGTAGTCGTAGTGGGGGAAGCGCATGTGCAGGCCGTCGCTGGGCTTCGAGGACCTGCCGTGCCCAATGTCGTCGGGCAGGATGATGAAGAACCTGGTGGCGTCCAGCGGCCCGCCCGGCGCGAAGATGACGGTGGTGAAGTTCTCCCCCAGGTAGTTGCGTCCCGAGCCGCTGGTGCCGTGCAGTAAGAGGACCGCGTTGGTCACGTTGCCGGCCGCGTCCTTCTGCGGCGTGCCCAGGGTGTAGTAGTGGATTCTCAGCTCAGGCAGCGTCTCCCCGCTCTTGAAGTGAAAGTCTCGGATGACGAAGTCACCCTGCTCGGGCTTGACCTGCGCCGCCGCGCACGCTGCCAGCAGCAGCAGGAGGATGGGGAAGAATGTCTTGCGCATAGTGCCTTCCTTTCGCGGGCGACAGTTGTATCACAGCAAGGAGTCAGGGGTCAGCGGTCAGGAGTTAGGAGTTAGGAGTTTGGAGTTGGCGCGCGGAGAGGCCAAACAGACAGGCCCGGCTCGCGCCGGGCCTGCCTGGCCGTGTTTCCGTTTCCTGACTTACTGGCCCAAAAGCGCTTCTGCCTCCTCGCGGTCGACGTCGCTGACCATGGGGATGCCGCTGATCTGGCTGGCCTCCTGCGTAAGCGCGGCGATGTCGTCGCGCCCGATGTAGCGGATGGCGAACTTGCGCGCTCCCGCCATCAGTTGCCGCAGTCCCTGCGCCAGGCGCTGGTGGTAGGTGTAGAAGCCGACGGCGCCCACCGGCAGCTTGTCGAAGCGGTCGCCGAAGCGCTGCCGCAGCTCGGGCGCGGTGACGAAGATCTCGTCCACGCTCATCCCGAAGCGCTGGATGTAGATGGGCAGGTCCTGTGACTCGATCGACTTGCCGATGGTCTTGGCCACCATGGTGGCGGCCAGGGGCGAGCGCGCCATGGCGATCATCTTCACGAAGGGCGCGCCCAGCGCGAAGCCCTTGAACATCTGGTCCTCGAAGGTAAAGCCTCCGGCCAGGGCCACGTCGGGCACGAACTTGCCCTTCGCCTTGAGCTTCTCCAGGTATCCGCGCAGCAGCGAGTGCAGTTCGATGCCGGGGATGCCCCACTCGTTCATCATGCGCCACGGCGACATGCCGGTGCCGCCGCCGGCCGCGTCCACCGTCAGCAGGTCGAGTTCGGCCAGGGAGGCGAACTTCACCGCCCGCGCCAGGTCCACCGGCCGGTAGGCGCCGGTCTTCAGCGTGATGTACTTGGCGCCCAGCTTGCGCAGCTCCTCCACCCGCTTGAGGAAGGAGTCCTGGGTGACCATGCCCACGCGCGAGTGCCGCTCGAACTCATGGAAGCTGCCCTTCTTGAAGGCCTCGATCACCACCGCGTTGGAGGGGTTGGGCAGCACCACGTAGCCGCGCTTCTGCAGCTCCTGCGCCTTCTTCAGGTCGCGGATCTTGACCTCGCCGCCGATGTCCTTGGCGCCCTGTCCCCACTTCAGCTCCAGGGCTTTCACGCCCAGCTTCTGCAGGGCGTACTCCTGCACCCCCAGCATGGTGTCCTCGACGTTGGCCTGCACGAAGATCTCGCCGTAGTCCTGCTGCCACTCGCGGTAGCAGGCCACGCGCCACTCCAGGTCCACGCTGGAGATCACGCGGCCGTTCTCCAGCCGCGACTCCATGTCCATGCCGCAGACGTTCTCCCCGATCCACATGGGCACGCCGGTGATGGCGGCCCCCGCCGCCAGCCCTGCCCAGTTGTTCTTGGCCACGTTGGTGGAGCCCATGGCCGCCACCCCGAAGGGCAGCCGGCAGCGGATCCCCGGGTCGCGCCCGATGGTGACCTCCAGGTCCACGTTGGGGAACAGCGCGCGGTTGGAGTCCGCCTCCATCCCCCACGCTCCCGTCGCCCGCCCCAGGATGGTGAAGTGCGAGAGGTCCACCGGGTAGTCCTTCTGCGAGGCGGTGGTGATGATCCCGAAAGGCTGCGGGTAGATCATCTCCGGGCCGCGATAGGCGCTCTTGCCGATCTCGCACATCCCGATGCAGCCGTCCACGCAGGTGGCGCACATCCCGCTGAAGGGGCTGATGGAGTCTTCCGTCCGGTTCTTGGTCAGCGTGGCCGCTGAAGCATTCAGTCGCGTATAGGTCATAACCTCTCCCTGTTCATTTATAGGTATTCGTGGGCCGGGTGACCGGGCTCAGCGTCACCTTCACGTCGGGACGCAGGGGCCCGGGCAACTCGCAGGCGTGGCAGGGCTCCAGGAAGCACATGGCGTCCTCGTAGCTCTGGAAGCACACCGGCGCAAAATTCAGGCATCCGTTGCACAGCGTGGACTCGGCTTGCGGGCCGGCGCAGCGCAATTCGCAGGTGGGGCAGATGTACAGGCACGCCCCGCACTGCCGGCAGGTGGCGTCGGTCATGTCGAAGGGGCGGGAGACGTGCCGCGTCAGCCCGCGCCCGGCGAAGCCAATGGCCCCCGCCATCATCTGCTGCTCGCACATGCGCACGCACAGCCCGCACTGGATGCAAGTCTCGTGCTTGGCCTCATAGCGGCACTGGTGCACCCCCAGCTCCGAGGCCAGGTCCTGGATGCGTTTGGACTGCGGGCAGGTGGCCACGTACAGCTCCAGCAGCAGGCGCCGCGTCTTCTGCACCCGCGCCGAGTGGGTCCGCACCTGCATGCCCTCTTCCGCGGGCAGGGTGCAGGCGGTGAGCAGCTTGGCTGCCCCGTTCTGCCCGTTGTGCACCTCCACCACGCACAGGCGGCAGGCTCCCGCCGGCAGCAGCCCGTCCTCGTGGCAGAGGGTAGGGATGGGGATGCCCAGGAAACGCGCCGCCTCCAGCACGCTGGTGCCGCGCTCCACTTCGACCTTGATGCCGTTGATGGTTAGGTTCGGCACGCCATTGCTCCTGTGGATACCAGCACTGCCTTGGGTTGGCACACCTCCAGGCAGGCGCCGCAGCGCGTGCACTTGGCCCGGTCGATGGTGTGCACCTTCTTCTTTTCGCCCAGGATGGCGTCGCCGGCGCACACCTTCACGCAGGCCCCGCAGCCATCGCACAGCGTGGGCTCGATCTCGTAGTAGATGAGTTCCTTGCAGACCTTGGCGGGACACACGTGGTCGCGGATGTGCGCCAGGTACTCGTCCCGGAAGTAGCGCAGGGTGGTCAGCACCGGGTTGGCGGCGGTCTGCCCCAGCCCGCACAGCGAGGCCTGCTGCATCAGCCAGCCCAGGTCCTCCAGCACCGGCAGGTCCTCCTCCAGGCCCTGGCCGCGGCAGATGCGGGTGAGGATCTGCCGCATGCGCTGCGTCCCTTCCCGGCAGGGGAAGCACTGCCCGCAGGACTCGTCTTCCAGGAACTCCATGAAGTAACGGGCCACGTCCACCATGCAGGTGGACTCATCCATCACCACCATGCCGCCGGAGCCCATCATGGAGCCGGCCTCGCGCAGCCGCTCGTAATCGATGGGCAGATCGATCAGGGTGGCCGGGATGCAGCCCCCCGACGGACCTCCGATCTGGATGGCCTTGAGCTGCTTCCCTCCGGGGATGCCGCCCCCGATCTCGTAGATCATCTCCCGCAGGGTGATGCCCATGGGGACTTCCACCAGGCCGGTGTTGTTGATCTTGCCCACCAGGGAGAAGACCATGGTGCCTTTGCTCTTCTCCGTGCCGATCGAGGCATACCACTCCGCGCCCCGGTTCAGGATCTGCGGCACGCTGGCCCAGGTCTTGACGTTGTTGATCACCGTGGGCCGGCCCCACAGGCCCTTCTGCGCGGGGTAGGGAGGCCGGGGATGGGGCTCGCCCACCCGCCCTTCGATGGAGGCGATCAGCGCCGTCTCCTCGCCGCACACGAAGGCGCCCGCGCCCTCCACCACGTTGATCTTGAATCTCTTTCCGCTGCCCAGGATATCGTCGCCCAGCAGGCCGCACTCCTCCGCCTGCTGCAGCGCCGCTCGCAGATGCTCCACCGCCAGCGGATACTCGGCGCGCACGTAGACGAAGCCTTCCTCCGCTTCCAGGGCATACGCCCCGATGATCATGCCCTCGATCACACTGTGGGGATTGCCTTCCAGCAGGCTGCGGTCCATGAAAGCCCCGGGGTCGCCCTCGTCGGCGTTGCAGATGACGTAGCGGGGCGCCGGGTTCTGCCGCGCCACGCTCCACTTCACCCCGGTGGGGAAGCCCGCGCCGCCGCGTCCCCGCAGCCCTGAGCGCGTGATCTCCCCGACCACCTCTTCCGCGCTCCGGCCCGAGAGCACGCCGCCCAGCGCCTGGTAGCCGCCCACCTGCAGGTAGTCGCGGATCTCCTTGGGATCGATGCGCCCGTTGTTGCCGAAGAGGATGCGCTGCTGGCGGGCGTAGAAGGGGACTTCGTCTTCCTTGAGCACGCGCCGCCCGCTGGCCGGGTCCACGTACAGCAGCTTCTCCACCGGCTGGCGCCCGTTGCCGACGCTGGCCACGATCTCGCGCACGTGGTGGACGGTCACCTGGTTGTAGAAGGTGCCCTCCGGCCAGATGATCATCAGGGGACCGCGCTCGCAGAAGCCGTGGCAGCCGGTGCTCTTGACGTCGATGGCGCCTTCCAGCCCGCGCTGCGCCAGTTCCGCGCGCAGGCCCGCCAGCACTTCATGGGCGCCGCTGGCGGTGCAGCCGCTGCCCGCGCACACCGTGAGGCAGGGCCGCTGGGGATCGTGTCCTTCGCGGCACTGCGCCCGGAATGTCTCCAGCTCCTTAACCGACCTCAGCGGCAGCATCGCTCTCTCCTTCGGCTTCCGCCTGCATCTTGGGCGCCTCGCCCGCGGGCGGGGCGTACTTCCTCAGCATCCCCTTGACCTTGGCCTGCGACATGTGAGGATGGGTGTTGTTGTCCACGCGCACCACCGGGGCCAGGCCGCAGCAGCCCACGCAGCGCACTCCCAGCACGGTGAACTGGCAGTCGGGGGTGGTACCGGGCTGGCTCAGCTTCAGGTCGGTCAGCACCCGGTCCATCACTCGTGGCGCTCCGCGCACGTGGCAGGCCGTCCCCAGGCACACCTGCAGCAGGTGCTTGCCCCGCGGCTTCAGGCTGAAGCAGCGGTAGAAGGTGGCCACCTGGTAGACCTCGGGCAGGGTCATGCGCAGCTTGCGCGCCACCCGCCGCAGCGCCGGCTCGGGCAGGTAGTAGAAGGTGGTCTGGATCTCCTGCAGCAGGGGAATAAGGCTGGCGCGCCGGTCGGGAAAGTGTTCGAGGGTCTGTTCCAGCTGCTGCTGAGCTTCTGCGGATTCGATCTGGGGCATGGCAGCGCCTTTCGCTCCTGGCTACTCCTTGGGACTCCTGCGCCACAGCACTTCGGCGGAGGGATAGTTGCGCACCTGCCGGGCATGGCCGCCCTTGCCGGTGGTGGCCGCGGCATGGTCTTCGCAGCTCTGCGGGGCGGGCGAACCCAGCCCCGAGCCCACGTTCTCCGCCAGGTAGCGCGAGGCCTCGGCCCGCGGGGCCAGGCCCTTGCCATGGCACAGCGGGCAGACCAGCAGGTCTTCTGCGATCTTGGGGGCGAGCTTCTTCGCCGGTTGGCTCATGCGGGCTCCTCGGGTGGCCGGCCCCGTCACATGCCTCGGAGACATGGAGCAGGGAGGGCCCAACCCTCTGGACTCCTACCTTGCGCCCTCTCTGGGCTGCGGGCAGTGACCCGGGTCACAATCCGCCGTGACGCAAATCCGCCTCCCGCGTGCGTTCGCGGGGGCCGCGCGCCGGGGGGAAGGAGCGGGAAAAATCCGCGCCGAGCGACCTGGAGCGCGGCGACGGGCAAGCCAGGCGACTCTGGCGACCGGCTCCTGGCTGCTGGCGACTCCCCTTGCAACCCCTTCCGATTTGGGAGAAACTGACTCATCCTCCCTGGGCAGAGGAGCAATCCCATGGCTGTGGTCAACGACCTGGTGAAGGAGCAGAAGATCCTCACCGTTCAGCACGATCAGACGGTGCTGGAGGCGGCTCGCCTGATGAACGAGCGCAACGTGGGCGCGGTCGCCGTGCTGCGCGCGGGCGAGTTGGTGGGCATCTTTTCCGAGCGCGACCTGCTGCGGCGGGTGGTGGCGGCGGGGCGCAGCCCCGGCCTGACCCCGGTGGCCGAGGTCATGACCGCCAACCCGCGCACCGTGCCTCCCGCCGAGCCGGTCGAGAACTGCCTCTTCCTGATGAAGGAGTACGGCTTCCGCCACCTGCCCGTCTGCGAGAACGGCCGCGTCAAGGGCCTGGTCTCCCTGCGCGACATCCTGCTCAACTCCCCGCGTCCCGCTACGAAGAGCTAAGAGCGAAGCGCCTCTTCCATCATCTGCGCGATCCTTTTTCCGATGGCCAGCGAGGCGGTAGCCGCCGGCGAGGGCACATTGAGCACGTGGATCGCGCCTTCGCCGCGCACCATGCGGAAGTCGTCCACCAGCGCCCCGCTGGCGTCCACCGCCTGCGCCCGCACTCCCGCGCCCCCGGGCCCCAGGTCCCCGCTCCGCAGCTCCGGCACCAGCTTCTGCAACGCGCGCACGAACCTGCTCTTGAGGAAGGAGCGCGCCATCTCGCCCGCGCCCGAGCGCCAGTAGCGTCCCGCCAGACGCCAGAAGCCGCCGTAGAACAAGGTCGCGGCCGCGTCCCGCGGGCTGAAGCTTAGCTTCCCGTAGCCCTCGCGCTTGAGCGCCAGCACCGCGTTCGGTCCCGCCTCCACTCCGCCCTGCACCCGCGGCGTCAGATGCACCCCCAGGAAGGGGAACTTGGGGTCGGGGACGGGGTAGATGAGCCCGCGCACCAGCGCCTGCGCCGCGGGCCGCAATTCGTAGTACTCCCCGCGGAAGGGCACGATGCGCACTCCCGGATCCGCTCCCGCCATCCGCGCGATGCGGTCGGAGTGCAGCCCGGCGCAATTGACCAAGAAACGGGCGCGCACCTCGCCCGCGCTGGTCTCCACCACGGTCTCGCCGCCGCGCCGCACGATGCCGGTGACCCGGGCCCCGGTGCGCACCTCGCCGCCCGCCGCGCGCAGCAATTCCGCGTACTTCTCGCAGACCGCGGTGTAGTCGGTGATCGCCGTTCCCGGGACCTGCAGCGCGCGCACCCCGGCGGCATGGGGCTCGATCGCCCGCAACTCCTCCGCGCTCAGCATGCGCAGCCCGGCGACGCCGTTGGCCTCGCCCCGCCGCCGCAACTCCTCCAGCGCCGGCACTTCCTCTTGGGACGTGGCCACTACCACCTTGCCGCAGACCCGGTGGGGGATGCCGTGCGCGCGGCAGAACTCCAGCATGGCGGTCGCGCCTTCCACGCAGGTCTCCGCCTTGAGCGAGCCCGGCTTGTAGTAGATGCCGGAGTGGATTACGCCGCTGTTGTGGCCGCTCTGGTGGGCGGCCAGCCGCGCTTCCTTTTCCAGGACGACGAGGCGCAGGCGCGGCCGCCGCTGGAGCAGGGCCAGCGCCGTGGCCAGCCCCACGATCCCGCCGCCCACGATGACCAGGTCGCACCGGCTCTCGCCCACGCTCCCGCTCCCGCTACTTCCGCCCCGCCCGCTTCTGCGCCACCACCAGGCCGCGCGGCGTGGGCAGCAGCACCACCGAGAGCAGCCCTTCCTCCTCCAGCCTGAGCGCCGCCTCCCGCACCTGCTTCAGGTGCGAGGAGGCGTCGTGCATCAGGATCAGCCCGTGGGGGTTGATCTGCGGCAGGAAGCGCCGCACCTCCTGCTCGCGGACGGGCAGGTCGCTGTCGCTGAAGAACAGGTCGATGGTGCCCTCCACCTTCATCTCCAGGCTGGACTGGTTGCGCAATTCGATCCACTCGGCCACCCCCGAGGCGGCGATGGTCTCCTGCGCCTTGGCCAGCACCAGGGGATCGGACTCGCAGCTCACGATCCGCCCCAGGCCGTTCTCGCGCAGCGCCTCCGCCATGCGGATGGTCGAGATGCCGCGGAAGGTCCCGGTCTCCACGATCAGCTCCGGCTTCAGCGTCAGCACCAGCGCGCGCAGGAACTCCAGCACCTCCACCTCCGCGGTCATGGAGTCGAGCATGCTCCAGCGCTCGGGATGGGGACACTCGGGGGTGGCGCGGTGGTACTCGGGCGTCACCCGGCCGGCCGCCTGCGCCGCCTGCCGCAGCACCTTGTGCTCCTGCTTCTCTTTCTTCCGGAACCATCCCATGAGCGCCCGCCGAAAAAGCCCTTCAGTATACGGGACGCCCCTCCTTCTATGCCCTGAGCCAGGAGCCAGCAGCGAGTGCCAAGAACTGAGAGCTAAGAGCTAAGAGCTTCTTTCCATCACATCCACTTGTGACATCAGTCACGGTTTGCGTCCCGCGGCCGCGCTAGGCTTGAGCTGGCAGCGAGTCGCTGCCGGGAGGTGCTGCCGTGAAGGCCCTCTACCACGCGCTGTCGCTGTTCGTCCTGGTCGCCGCCCTGGCGCTCTCCGCCGCCGCCGCCGGCCCCAAGCCGCCGCAGGCCGGCGCCGCCCCCAAGTACGACCCCGCCACCGAGACCACCATCAAGGGCACGGTGCAGGAGATCAAGACCTTTGCCTGCAAGATCGGCGGGCCCGCCGGCTATCACCTGGAGGTCAAGACCGAGAAGGGTGTGGTTGAAGTGCACGTCGCCGCCGGCAAGTTCCTCACCGAATACCAGTTCGGCTTTGCCGTGGGCGACGAGGTCGAGGTCACCGGCTCCGTGGTCCAGATGGACGGCAAGGACACCTTCCTCGCCCGCACCATCAAGAAGGGCCAGGTCACCTATACCTTCCGCGATAAGAAGGGCGAGCCCTTGTGGTAGGAGTTAGGAGTTTGTAGTTAGGAGTTGGCTGCAAGTCTGGGTGCTTTTCCTGACCCCTGACCCCTCCCGCTAACTCCTAACTACTAGCTCCCAACTCCTTTCTCCTGCTATAGTCCCCGCTTCCCATGACCCACCTGCTCTACTCCTTCGGCCCGTTGGGCCTGCTGTTGCAGGCCCTGGCCATCATCCACTTCATCCGCCGCCGCCCCGACACCTACTGGCTCTTCATCATCATCTTTCTGGGACCGGTGGGCGCGGCGGTCTACCTGGTGGTCGAGGCGCTGCCCGACCTGGGGCTGCTGCGCGCCACTTTCAAGGTCTTTCCCCGGCGCAAGCGCATCCGCCAGCTCGAGGCCATGATCCTCGACAATCCCTCGCCCGCCAACTGCGAGGAGCTGGCCGAACTCTATTTCGAGGACGGCAAGTTCGCCCTCGCCCGCCAGTACTTCGACCGTTCCATCTCCACCCGCACCGACTCGCTCGATCCCTTCTACCGCCGCGCTCTTTGCGAACTCGAGCTGGGCGACTTCGCCGCCGCCCTCCCCGACCTGGAGCGGGTGGTGGCCAAGGACCCCACCTACGACTACCACCGCGCCCGCGGCCTGCTGGCCCACGCCTACGGCAAGACCGGCCGGGCGGAGAAAGCTGCCGCTCTCTTCGCTGAGGTGCTGCGCATCTCCACCCTCTCCGAGACGCAGTACAACTACGCCTGCTTCCTGGCCGCGCAGCAGCACCCCGCCGAGGCCCGCGACTGGGCGCAGCGCATCCTGGCCAAGAAGCCCACCATGCCCTCCTACCTGCGCCGCCGCGAGCGCCCCTGGTTCCGCAAAGCCGCGGCGTTGCTGAAGCAACTGCCCGCAGCCGCCACCTAAGGAGTTTGTAATTAGGAGTTAGGAGTTAGCGCTTGTCATCCCGAGTCGCGCCGCGACGAGGGATCTGCTTTTCCAATGACCCGATGACCCGATCGCGTTGAAACCTTGAAACCTTGAAACCTTGAAACCTTGAAACCTTGAAACCTTCCCCGCCATCCAACTCCGCGGAGGTCCCCCATGTACGTCCTCACCGGCGCCACCGGCAACACCGGCAAAATCACCGCCGAAGCCCTGCTCCAGGAAAAACAGAAAGTCCGGGTGCTGGGCCGCAGCGCCGAGCGCCTGAAAGGACTCGCCGCCCGCGGTGCAGAGCCTTTCGCCTGCGACGTCACCGACTCCACCGCTCTGGCCCGCGCCTTCGCCGGCGCCCGTGCGGTTTACGTCATGGTCCCGCCCGACCTCACCGCTCCCGACGTGCTCGCCCACTACCGCCGGGTGACCGACTCGCTGGCCGCCGCCCTGGAGCAAGCCCAAGTGACGCACGCCGTCTGCCTCTCCAGC
>DASPRL010000098.1 GCA_035624475.1 Terriglobales bacterium | reverse complement strand
ACGGTCACGGCCGCGCGCACCGCCTCGAAGATGCGGCGGATGCGCGGCAGGTCGCGCAACAGGCCGCTCCCGGCGGTGCACTTCACGACTTTGCGGGCGGGGCAGCCCAGGTTGAGGTCCACCAGGTCGAAGCCCAAGTCCTGGCAGAGGCGGGCGGCGTCGGCCATCACCTGGGGTTCGCCCCCGAAAAGCTGCGCCGAGATGGGGTGCTCGTCGTCGTAGAAGCTGAGGTAACGCTTGGCCTTCTTGTCGCGGGCGCGCAGCACGCCGTCGGCCGAGGTGAACTCGGTCATGATCAGGCCGCAGCCGCCCAGGTTGCGGATGAAGCGGCGGAAGACGGTGTCGGTCACTCCCGCCATGGGGGCCAGCACGGTGGCCGGGCGGATCTCCACCTTCCCGATGCGGACGGAGGCCGGCACCGGCGCCGTCAGGGGCGCGGCAGCAGCGGCGGCGGGCTGGTCCCAGAACTTCTGCATCGGGCTCTATTGTAGCCAGGTTTGGGCAGCAAGAAGCCTCCGCCGGGCGGAGGCTTGGTCAGATCCGCGCAAATCCGCGTCGATCCGCGGCGAAGAAGTTATTTCTTCTCGGCGGCCTTTTCCGCCTTGGCGTACTTGCGGCGGAAGCGCTCCACGCGTCCGGCGGTGTCCAGGAGCTTCTGCTTGCCGGTGAAGAAGGGGTGACAGTTGGAGCAGATCTCCACGTGGATGTCGCCCTTATGGGTGGAGCGGGTGGTGAAGGTGTTGCCGCAGGCGCAGTGCACGCGCACTTCGTTGTAGGCGGGATGGATAGCTCGCTTCATGACTCCTCGGAACTCCTTGCGGAAAAGCTGATTTTACAGGACGCCCGCCGATTCAGGCAAACCGCCGCCCCGGGGTATGATGGCTGCGACCCTCGGAGGAGGAATGGCCCGGACGCCCACCTGGCTGCACGCCATCCTGCTGTGGCTGCTGTTCACCGTCGTCCTGTTTCCCATCAGCGGCCTGGTCTTCTACGCGGCCGCCTACCTCCTCGGCCCCCACTACATGACCCGGAAGGTGGGCTATCCCCCGCCCGACGAATTCCCCGTGCTGGTGGTCACGCCCACCGGCGGGGACGGCTATCGCGCCCAGGTCGTCTACTTCCGCAACCTGGAGAAGTTCCTGAAAGCGCATCCCGACGCCGGCTTGCTGGTCCCGGCGGGCTGGGAAGCCAGGCTGAATGCGCAACTCTACGCCTCCAACCGCCAGGGGATGCAGGCCGGCGGCCAGGGGCCGGACTTCGACGTACCCTTTGTCCAGTCCTTCACCGTGGAGCGGCTGGGGGAGGGGCGGCAGCGGCTGCACGTGGATGGGGCCATCGACGACGACGAGCCCGACGAGGCCTGGTACGAGGCCGGCGCCCACAGCTTCACCCCGCTCCGCCACCGCCACTACATCACCCTGGGGCTGAGCATGGGGGCGACCTTCGTGGCCGTTCCTGCGGCCGCCATCTTCAGCATCCTGCTGGCGGTGGTTCTGGCGTGGTGGGTGGAGCGCCGGCGGCTGCGGCGAGCGGCCGCGGCCGCAGAAAGCAAAGCGGCAGGGGCTTGACCCCTGCCGCGGGAAGCTCTCTCTGGAATGCTTACCTGCTGCGGTTGACCGACTTCCTGAGTTCCGCGCCGGCGGAGAAGCGGGCGACGCGACGGGCGGCAATCTTGATGGGCTTGCCGGTTTGAGGGTTGCGGCCGTTGCGCGCCCGGCGCTGCGACACCGAGAAGGTGCCGAAGCCTACCAAGGTCACGCGCTGGCCTTTGCGCAGAGCGCCGCTGATGCTTTCCACCGCGGCGTCCAGAGCGGAGCCGGCCTGGGACTTGGTGATCCCGGCCGATGCCGCGATGTGGTCCACGAGATCCGCTTTGTTCATGCTGCCTCCTGGGCAGGGATGTCAGATGGCGTATTAGGCGCGCCTGTTGCGGCGAAGTCAAACGGAATCCGCAGAGGAAAACGCGGAAAACCCGCGCCAGATGTGGAAAACGCGCGCTTGTGCACCAGCCGCGCGGCACTTTCGCCGGTTGCACGCGTGCGCCGCCGCGGAGTAAAGTCCGCAACAAGCATTCCCCAGGGAGAAGGTGACCAGTGACCAGCAGCGCGACCAGCGTCTGCCCGCTGTGCGGCGGCTCGGGATGGAAGACGGTGGAGGGCCCGGAGCATCGCGTCACCCGCTGCGACTGCGTCACCCGCTTGCGCGCCGAAAAGCTGCTGGAGATGGCCCGCATCCCCAGGCGCTACGAGCACTGCGACTTCGGCGGCTTCGAGGCCGACTTCAAGGGCGCGCATCCCTCCCTCGCCCAGGCCCGCCTGCTGGCCGAGCGCTTCGTCGAGGAGTATCCCGGACACGACAGCGGGCTGCTGCTCATCGGTCCCATCGGCGTGGGCAAGACCCACTTGGCGGTGGCCATCCTCAAGGCCCTCATCGAGCACAAGGGCGCCCACTGCCTCTTCTACGACTACCGCGAATTGCTCAAGGAGATCCAGAACTCCTACAACCCCTCGGTCGCGACCACCGAGTTGGAAGTGCTGCGGCCGGTCTTCGAGGCGGAGGTGCTGGTGCTGGACGAGCTGGGCGCGGTCAAGCCCACGGAGTGGGTCTGGGACACGGTCAGCCATATCCTCAACACCCGCTACAACGACAAGCGCACCACCCTCATCACCACCAACTTTCCCGATCAGCCCGCGGCCATGGTGGCGGGGCCGCGGGGCGCCGCCCGCGAGGAGACCCTGGGCGACCGCATCGGGGAGCGCATGCGCTCCCGCCTGCACGAGATGTGCCGCAAGGTCGAGATGCAGGGTTCCGACTTCCGCCAGCGGGTCAAGAGCGCCAGCTTCACCTAGCCTGTTCTCACCACAGAGGCACCGAGACACAGAGGAGAAGAGAAGCCAGCCACGGATCTCACGGATTCCCACTGATCTTTCTTAGCCTTATCCGTGAGCATCCGTGCAAATCTGTGGCTGTTCTGTCGTTCTCTGTGCCTCTGTGTCTCTGTGGTGGAAGTAGAATGTCGGCGTGCTGGCGCACACCCTGGAGTTCCGCCCGGAGCGCGACGCGGAGGTCTTCGCCGCCACCCCCGCGGCGTCAGCGGTCTTTCTGCTGCGCGGGCCCGAGGGCGAGCCTTACGTCTCCAAGACCGCCAACCTGCGCCGCCGCCTCGAGCGCTTGCTGGCTCTCCCGGAAGAGCGCTCCCGGCGCCTGAACCTGCGCGCGCGCGTCTCCGAGATCCAGTACACCCGCACCGGATCGGACTTCGAAGCGGGGCTGCTGCTCTACCGCGTCGTGCGCCTGGCGTTCCCCAAGGCCTACCGCGAGCGCCTGAAGCTGCGCTTCGCGCCGCTGGTGCGCCTGCACCTCGATAACCCTTACCCGCGCGCCTACGTCACCCGGCGCATCGCCTCGCTGCGCGGCAAGTCGCTCTACTACGGGCCCTTTCCCACCCGCGCCGCGGCGGAGAAGTTCCTCAGCGACTCGCTCGACCAGTTCAAAGCGCGGCGCTGCGACTTCGATCTCCACCCCGATCCGGAGTTCCCCGGCTGCATCTACTCCGAGATGAAGATGTGCCTGGCTCCCTGCTTCCAGGGCTGCAGCGACGAGGAGTACGCGGCCGAGGTCGCGCGGGTGCAAGCCTGGCTGGATTCCTGCGGGCAATCGCTGGCGCGCGAGCTGGAGGACGAGCGCGATCGCGCCTCGGGGGAGCTGGCCTTCGAGCAGGCGGCCGCGCTTCACACGCGCATCGAGAAAGCGCAGGGGATCACCGCGCTGCTGCCCGAGATCGTGCGCCGCCTCGACCGCCTGGCGGGCGTGATGGTGCAGCCGTCGCCCGAGCCGCAGGCGGTCACCATCTTCCGCTTCGCCGGCGGGCGCCTGGGAGAGCCCTTCGCCTTTCCCGTGCAGGCGCGCGCCGAGGGCAAGATGCAGTCCATGGAGTCGCGGGTGAGCGAGTGCCTGGCCGCGCATCCGGCGCCGCGCCCGGGCTCGGCCGTGGAATTGATGGAGGAACTGGCCCTGCTCAAGCGCTGGTATTACCGCTCCAGCCGCGTGGGTGAGATCTTCTTCGCCGACGAGAAGGGCGAATTGCCCCTGCGCCGCCTGGTGCGGGGCATCTCGCGGGTCTTCAAGGGCGAGAAAGAGCCAGTGAACCTTTAACCACGAAGGACACGAAGGCACACGAAGGAAGACGAAAGGTTTTTCCTTCGTGATACTTCGTGTCCTTCGTGGTTAAGAGGCAGCCGTGGCTGGGAGTGCGGTGTCAGGGCGCTTGCGGAAGATGACCCGCAATTCCTCCCGCCAGTTCTCGTGGATGGCGAGCAGGGTGCAGTCGATGTCCGGGGAGAGGTAGCGCAGAAGCGTGTCGGTGGTGGGATGGACGTGCAGCGCCGGCGTCACCAGGAAGAGCAAGGGCGCTTGCGGGCTGAGTTCGCGCCCGGGAAAGTAGCCGAAGCGTCGGAACTCGCCGCGCTGGTGGTGCCAGGCGACGCGCGCCCAGTAGTCGAGCCCTTGCAGCGGCAGGTGCAGGTCCTCGTCGGCCTTGAGCTCGAGGACGGCGAGGCGGCCGTCGCGGGTGACTCCCAGCACGTCGATCATGGCGCGGTCGCTGGCGGAGAAGGCCGGCACCTGGGAGTAGACCGCGGCCGCATCGAGGCGGGCGTCGAGCGCCGCCACGTCGCGCACCACCAGCGACTCCAGCCAGCGCTCCGGCTGCATGCGCCACAGAGGATCGGCGCGGTCGCCCTGGGGACGGCGCGCGGCCGCCAGCCGCCGCAAAAACTCCCCGCACTGGGCGATGTTCTTCTCGGTCAGGGGAAACTCGCAGGGCCCGGCGCCGAAGACGATCTCCTCTTCGTTCTCGAAGGAGCCGCGGTGCGGCGCCAGGCGGGCGCGCGCGAACTCCAGGCCGTGCAGGCGGAAAGCGACCTCAGCGGCGGAGAGCGGCGCCACCTCCGCCTTGGGCACCAGCGCCAGGATGCGGGCGATGGAATCGGCGAAGCGGCGGTAGGCGTGCTCCCGGTCCGGACACTGCACCAGGCGGGTGGCGATGTTGCCGCGGTCGCGGCAGTCCACCTCGGCCAGCGTCTCCTCGCGCTCGTCGAGTTCGTGGAGTTCGAACTTGGCGGCGGCGTGATTGAGGTGCGCCATCCGCTCGCGCACGATGGCGGAGCTCCCGGCGGGCAGGAAGAGCTTCAGGCCTTCCACCACGGAGCGGGTCGCGCGCCCGCGGCAGAGGTCCAGCCACAGCAGCGCGATGGTCAGCGAGGCGTCCACGGCGGCCTGCGGCTCGTCCGCGTTGACGCCGAGGACCGCGAAGGCCGACCCGCCGCGGCGCACCAGCCCGCGGGCATAGATGGGCCCGAAGGAGCGCTCCAGGTCCATGGCCGAGCTGAGGCTCTCCACCGTCCAGCCCGGGCACTCGCGTTCCAGGACGCGCTCCAGCAGGCGCAGGTAGCGCATGCGGGTCAGGTGGCGTTCGCTGGGAGCGCGGCGGTCGCGCTCGCGGCAGATCTCCAACTTGCTGGGCCGGGCCTGCCCGAAGCGCTGCACGCTCAGGCGCAGCACGCCGTTCCTCGCCTCACAATCCAGCACGCGGCGCACGGTGTTGCGCTCCTCCGACCACAGGTGCAGCAGGCACTTGCCGCGCTGCGCCGAGACGGAGTAGCGGGCGCGGCCGAAGTCGAAGATGACCTTGCCGTCCTCCAGCACCACCGCGTCGCGAGCGTCGGCGAGGAACTCCTCGAGCACCCGCGCCAGTTCCTCCGGAACCATGAGCCGATGCTAGGCGGGGCGCGAACTTCGCGCAGTGACCGCCGCCCGCCGCCCGTGTGACGTGGCCGGCGGCCTGCGCAATTCACCTCCGGATGCGATAATCGGAAGACGGCGCTGCGGCCCGTGCTGAGGCCGGCGCATCCGATCCATGACCATGGACTCCTCCAACCCGATCTTCGCGCGCTACGGCCTGGCCGCGGCGGACCTGGAGCGCTACCTGGCGGCCGCGCTCTCCGCCGGCGGCGATTACGCCGACCTCTACTTCGAGTATCTGACCTCCAGCTCGCTGATGGTGGACGAGTCGCTGGTGAAGTCGGCCACCGAGGGCATCTCCGCGGGCTGCGGGGTGCGGGTGGTGGCGGGCGAGCGCACCGGCTACGCCTACACCGACGACCTCGCCCCGGAGCGCATCCTGCACGCCGCGCGCACCGCCGCGCTCATCGCCCGCGGCCCCGCCAAGCAGCCCGTGGTCGGCCTGCAGGAGAAGCACCCGCGCAATCTCTATCCTGTGGCCGCGCCGCCGGTGAATGCGGAGGTGGCGGGCAAGCTGGAGCTGGCCCTGCGCGCCGACCGCGCCGCGCGCGCCTACGATCCCCGCATCACCCAGGTGCGCGTCAGCTACGCCGACGAGTTACGCGAGATCCTGGTAGTGGGCTCCGACGGCACCTGCGCCGCCGACTCCCAGCCTCTGGCGCGCCTGCACGTCTTCTGCATCGCGCAAGCCAACGGCAGCTCTTCCCGCGGCTCCGCCGGCGGCGGCGGCCGCGTCGAACTCGACTTCTTCCAGAAGGAAAAGACGCCGGAGCACTTCGCGCGCGAGGCCGCGCGCCTGGCCATCATCCAACTGGACGCGCGCGAAGCCCCCGCGGGCGAGATGGAAGTGGTGCTGGGGCCGGGGTGGCCGGGCATCCTGCTGCACGAGGCCATCGGCCACGGCCTGGAGGCCGACTTCAACCGCAAGAAGGTCTCCGCCTTCAGCGGGCTGGTGGGCCGGCGCGTGGCCAGCGAGAAGTGCACGGTGGTGGACAACGGCACCCTGCCTTCGCGCCGCGGCTCCCTCAACGTGGACGACGAGGGCTCGCCCACCCAGAACACGGTGCTCATCGAGAAGGGGATCCTGAAGGGCTACCTGGCCGACAAGCTCTCGGCGCGGCTGATGGGCATCCCCGACACCGGCAACGGCCGCCGCGAGAGCTACGCCCACATCCCCATGCCGCGCATGACCAACACTTACATGCTGGCGGGCGAGGACTCCCCCGAAGACATCCTGCGCTCGGTGAAGCGCGGCGTCTACGCGGTGAACTTCGGCGGCGGCCAGGTGGACATCACCAACGGCAAGTTCGTCTTCTCCGCCTCCGAGGCCTACCTCATCGAGGACGGCAAAGTCACCGCCCCGCTCAAGAACTGCTCGCTCATCGGCAATGGCCCCGACGTGCTCACCCGCGTCTCCATGGTGGGCAACGACCTGGCGCTCGACGAGGGCATCGGCACCTGCGGCAAGGACGGCCAGTCGGTGCCCGTGGGCGTGGGCATCCCCACCCTCAAGGTGGACCGCATCACGGTGGGCGGGACAGGGAGTTGATTAACCACAGAGGACACAGAGGACACGGAGGAAATCAAGGCAAGAGGCAGAAGGGAGAAGGCAAAAAGAAGAAAACGGTCGCGTGCATGCGGCAGTTTCGACCCTCAGTTTTTCTTGTTCATCTTCCTCTGCGTCCTCTGTGGTTGAAAAGGTACTTGAATGCTGACGGCTGACCAACAAGTCGGGACCGGCCTGAAAGAACTCGCCGCCGACGTCGTGCGCCGCGCCTTGGCGGGCGGGGCCACGGCGGCGGAGGCCGTGGTACGCGAGGGCGACGAGTTCTCCGCCGTGGTTCGCCTGGGCGAGGTGGAGAAGCTCAAGGAATCGGGCTCGCGCATCCTGGGAGTACGAGTGTTCTTCGGCCGGCGTGCCGCCAGCACCTATTCCAGCGACTTCTCGCGCGCAGGCCTCGAGCAGATGGTGGGCGCGGCGCTGGCGCTCGCCCGCGTCACCTCGGAAGACCCGCACGCCGGGTTGCCCGAGCCGGCGGAACTGGGTCAGCTTGCCGGCGACCTCGACCTCTATCACGAAGACGTCTACTCACTTTCCGGCGAGCAGCGCATCGACTACGCGCGGCGCGCGGAGCGGGCCGCGCTCGACGCCGACCCGCGCATCCAGAACTCCGAGGGCGGCTCCTTCGACGCCGCCACCGGCCGCCGCGCCCTGGCCAACTCGCTGGGCTTCGCCGGCGAGTACCGCCGCTCCTACTGCCAGGTGACGGCGGTGCCGGTGGCCCGCGGCGAAGACGGTTCGCTGCAGCGGGACTACTGGTTCGCGGTAGCGCGCGCGCTGGCCCGGCTGGAGCCGCCCGAGCAGGTCGGCAAGGTGGCGGCCCAGCGCGCGCTGCGCCGCCTGGGGGCGCGCAAGATCAAGACCGCGCGCGTGCCCGTGGTCTTCGATCCCATCACCGCCGAGGCCCTCCTCGGCTACCTGGCCGAGGCCGTCAACGGCGACGCCATCTACCGCGGCGCCTCCTTCCTGGCCGGCAAGCTGGGCGAGCGCGTCGCCGGCGAGAACGTCACCGTCATCGACGACGGCACCCTGCCCGGCGGCTTCGGCAGCGAGCCCTTCGACGGCGAAGGCGTGCCCACGCGCCGCACCATGGTCCTCGAGCGCGGCGTCCTGAAGTCCTACCTGCTGAACACCTACACCGCGCGCAAGCTGGGCTTGCGGACCACCGGCAACGCCAGGCGCGGCCTGGCCGGGACCCCCGGCATCAGTTGCGGCAACTTCTTCCTGGAGAAGGGAAGCAAGACCCCGCAGCAGATCCTGACGGACGTGAAGGAAGGGCTCTACCTGACCGATTTCCTGGGCTTCGGTGTCAATCTGGTCACGGGAGACTTCTCCCGCGGGGCCAGCGGGCTGTGGATCGTGAACGGCGAGCCCGCCTTCCCGGTGGAGGAGATCACCGTGGCCGGCAACCTCCGCGACATGCTGCAGAACGTCGCTGAGATCGGCAACGACCTGGAGTTCCGCGGCGCCGTGGCCGCACCCACCCTGCGCATCGAGGGCCTGACCGTTGCCGGGGCGTAGGCGCCCGCGGCCGGAGGTAGAATCAGATCATGGCAGAGCCCGAACCAGTCCTGCAGCCGGCCCCGGAACCGGAGCCGGAGAGCAGCGTCCCCTGGAAGGCCATCGGCATGGGGGCGGCGCTGATGGCGGTGGTCGTCGTGGTGGTGGTTCTGGTGGGCCGCAAGTCGCCGCCGCCCGCGCCCACCCCCGATCCCTACGCCGCCCACCTGCAGTTCTCCCACCTCTACCTGGAAGTGGCGCAGAACTTCGCCGGCGGCACCGTCCGCTACCTGGAAGGCACGGTCACCAACAGCGGCGACCGCACCGTCAGTCACATCACCCTGCAGGTGGTATTCAAGAACAGCCTGGGCGAGGTGGTGGACAAGCCGGTGGTCCCCGTGCGCTCCCTGGTGGACCGCGGCCCCTACCTCGACACCGACGATCTGGAGGCGCATCCCCTGCGCCCGGGGGAGAGCCGCGAGTTCCGCCTCACCTTCGAGCACGTCTCCCAGGACTGGAACCGCCAGTACCCCGAGCTGCAGGTCGTGGGCGTGCGCTTCCAATGAGTCATCTTCACCACAGAGGCACAGAGACACAGAGAAGGAATGCAGAATGAAGAATTGAGAATGCAGAATGAAGCGTGCAGATGCGAGAGAATTCTGCATTCCTCATTCTTCATTCTGCATTTCTCTGTGCCTCCGTGTCTCTGTGGTTAAAATGGCTCTTATGGCCGACGGCAAGCCCCAGCGCCTGACGGAGACGGTGAAAGCGGCGGGTTGAGCTTCCAAGCTGAGTCCAGCGGTGCTGGACGCGGTGCTTGGGAGATTAGCCCGGCAGCAGGATCCCAACGTGCTCATCGGCTTCGACAAAGCCGACGACGCCGGGGTGTACAAGCTTTCCGGCGACCTGGCCCTGGTGCAGACGGTGGACTTCTTCACGCCTATCGTGGACGACGCCTACACCTTCGGCCAGATCGCCGCCGTCAACTCGCTGAGCGACGTCTATGCCATGGGCGGGCGGCCGCTCAGCGCTCTCGCCCTGGTCTGCTTTCCCGAGAAGGGTGACGTGGCGGTACTCGAGCAGGTGCTGGCCGGCGGGCTCTCTAAGATGATGGAGGCGGGCTGCACCATCATCGGCGGACACAGCATCCGCGACGAGGAACTGAAGTTCGGCTATGCCGTGACCGGGCTGGTGCATCCCGGCAGAGTGCTGGCCAACGCGGGCGCGCGCGCCGGCGACCGCCTGCTGCTCACCAAGGCCCTGGGCACGGGCGTGATCTCCACCGCCATCAAGAAAGACCAGGCCGCGCCGGAGTGGGTCGCCGCTGCCACCGCCTCCATGACCACACTGAATCGCGTCGCCGCCGAGGCGCTCGCCCACTTCGAAGTGCACGCCCTCACCGACATCACCGGCTTCGGCCTGATCGGGCACGCGCGCGAGATGGCGCTGGCCTCGAGCGTCAGCCTGCGTCTGGACGCCGCCCGGGTGCCGCTGCTCCCGGGCGCGCTGGAGTGCGCCCGCGCCGGTTTTATCCCCGGCGGACTCAAGGCCAACCGCGAATTCGCCGAGTGCCTGGTGAGCTACGAAGGCGCGGTCCCGGAGGACGTCAAGAACCTGCTCTTCGATCCTCAGACCGCGGGCGGGCTGCTGATCGCGGTGGCGGCCAAGGACGCCGCCGCACTGGGCAAAGCCCTGCGCGAGGCCGGCGTGACCCCCGCCGAGATCGGCGAGGTCCTGCCTCCGGGCAAGCCCGTGATCCGCGTGGCCGGCTAGCGCTCCTCGAACTCCTGCTGGCAGTCGTTGCCGTAGGTGAAGGAGAGCAGAGTGAAGCCCGGGCCCTGGGGCTTCAGCGCGAGGATGTGCTGGCCGAAGGCACGGTTCTTCACCAGGTCGTACATGCGCGGCTCCCCCACCTCCAGGTACGCACCCTTGGCGTCGAAGCGCACGTCCGCCCCGGCATCTTCCTTGGCCAGCGGGCTGCCGTCCTGCAGCAGCTCCACGCGCACCGGCTTGGCGGGATCGGCGGCGCTGAGCACGGCGTAGAGCGAGCGCGCGTGGTACTTGTGCAGGGCGTAGGCGGAGGCGTCCGCCGCCGCCGAGGTCACGCCCTCCGGCAGCGTCTGCCAGCGCCCCGCCAGCACCACCCCGCCGTCGCTGGGCGGGCGCGTAGCCGCGAACTCCTGCACCTGCCCCAGCTTGCTGTAGGCGTGGGGATTCTCCACCGCGCCGCGGCCGTTGGCGAAGCCGATGTAGGTCTCCTGGGTGGGATAGCCGCAGCGCCCGCCGAAGGTATCGGGATCGGCGTCGAGCGGGACCTTCTCCACCTCGGGATGCGCTTTGGCCAGCAGCCCGCGGATGCGGTTCTCCAGTTCACGGTCGCCGGTCTCGCCGATCACCTGCAGCACGATCTCGCCTTTGGGATCGATGAGGTAGCGGTTGGGCCAGTTGTTGGAGTCGTAGGCGTTCCAGATCGAGCCCTTGAGGTCGGCCACCACCGGCCAGGGCAGGCGGAAGCGGGCGGCGGCCCGCCGCACGTTCTCCACATTAAAGCCCATGGGGAACTCGCCGTAGTGCACCCCGATGACCTCGAAGCCGTAGGCATGGTACTTGCGGTACCAGCGCTTGACCACGGCGAAGTCGCGGATGCAGTTGATGCAGGTGTACTCCCAGAAGTCCACCAGCACCACCTTGCCCCGGTAGCCCTCGACGGTGTGGGGGACGCCGGCATCCAGCCACACCGCGTTCTTGGGGAATTCCGGGGCGGCGCGGAGCACCTCGACCACCTGGGCGGGGCAGGGTCCGGCGAAAGCCAGGAGCAGGACAGCGGCGAGCGCGGCGGCGTGTCTCCGCATACAGGCTGTGAGATGCGCGGCGGCTCTCAAGAAGATGCGGCTCGCGAGGCCCTCGCGATGGACGCTGATGTGCTGCCGCGGCTCCAGGCCCAGGCTGCCGCCCGGGAGAAGGAACAGCGCGCCGGTCCTCTTCATAGCGCCTCGCGGAAGGTCCATGGTGCGGGAAAAACAGTACACCGCGGCCCGAGGGCTGTATAGTCTCTCCACCCTTCAGGAGGGAACCATGAAGCCGACCCTTGTCCTCGGACTCACGCTGCTGCTGGCCACATTGGCCCCGGCCGGCGGCCCCAAGCCCGCCAAGGAGTCGAAGCTGGCGCAGCAGGTGCGCGCCGCCGAGCTGGCCTTCGCCTCCTGCGCCCAGGCCAAGGACTTCGACAAGTTCATGTCCTTCTTCGACGACGACATCAAGGCTTTCGACGGCGGCGCCATGATCGCGGACAAGGAGCAGGTCCGCCAGGCCTGGGCGCCCCTCTTCCAGGATCCCAACCGCTCCATCACCTGGTCGCCGGAGGTGGTGGAGGCCTCGGGCTCGCTGGGCTACACCACCGGGCCCTTCGAGGTACACGTGAAGCAGGCCGACGGCAGCGACCAGGTGGTGCTGCGCGGCCGCTACGTCACCATCTGGCGCCGCCACCCGGATGGAAGCTGGAAAGCCACCCTCGATATCGGCAGCCAGGCGCCTGCGCCGTCGCAGAAGTGACGGCCGGCGCCGGCCCGTTCACGGCGCCAGGTTCACCTTCTTCAGCAACTCCTGGAAGCGCGGGTCGGAGCGCAGCGGATCGAAGTCGGAGTACTCCTTGAGATAGGCCAGCCAGGAAGCGTGCTCCTGGTAGGCCTTGTCCAGCCAGAAGAAGGCGCGCTCTTTGTCGCCCAGGCCGGTGTAGAGGAGGGCCATCCAGAAGGGTGGCACGTAGCTGCGCGCCGATTCCGCCTCCAGGCGTTGGGCGATGACCCGGGCCTCCGCCTCCCGGCCCAGCAAGGCGTCGGCGTAGGCCACGCTGGCTTGGGCGATGGGCGGCCACTCCGGCCTGACCGGCCCCTCCTTGGCCAGCACAGCCGCGGCCTCGGCCTTTCTGCCCTCGTGCGCATAAGCGAAGGAGAGGGCTGCGGAGGCGGGACCGTTCCCGGGATCGATCTCCAGGGTCTTCTGCAGGCGCGCGATCGCCGTGGGATAGTCCCGGCGCAGGTAGGCGAGGAAGCCGGTGCCGGAGTTGACCGCGGGCGAAAGCGGGTCCAGGGCCAGGGCGCGGTTCATCTCCTGCTCCGCCTCGTCGAAGCGGCCGCGCTCCGCCAGCGCGATGGCCAGCCAGTGGTGCGCCGAGGGATAGTTGGGGTTGAGTTCGATAGCGCGCCGCAACTCGCGTTCCGCTCCCGCGTAGTCCCATTGGTACAGGTCCAGGTAAAGGCCGTGGGTGGCGTGGGCCTCGCCCAGGTCGGGATCCAGAGCCAGGGCCTTGTCGAGCGCGGCCTTGGCCTGGGGCATGGCCTGGGTCGCCGGCATGGCTCCCGCCTGATTGAGCAAGGCATAGCAGTCGGCCAGGCCCACGTAGGCCTGGGCATAGGTGGGGTCCTTGGCGATGGCCTGCTGGAAGTACTCCATGGCCTTCTGCAGGCCGGGAGCATCGCGCTTGCTCCAGAAGAAGCGGCCCTGCAGATAGAGCCGATAAGCCTCGGGATCGACCGCCTTGGCGCTCGCCATGCGCGACATCTCCTCGCGGGAGAGCCGCAGGCGCAGGCGCTCGGATATATCGTGCGCGATCTCGTTCTGCAGGGAACTGGCGTCGGCCATGCGCCGCTCGTATTGCTGGCCCCAGATCTCGGTGTCGTCGGCCACGTTCACCAGGTCCACCTGGATCTCGATCTGGTCGCCGCGCTGCCGCACCCGGCCGGTGAGGATGGCCTGCACGCCCAGGTCGCGGCCCGCCTGCCGCGGCTTGTCGGTGTTCTTGTAGTGAAAGGCGGTGCTGCGCGCCACCACCTTCAGCCCGGGGAGCTGGGAGAGGGTGTTGATGATGCCCTCGGTGATGCCGTCGCTGAGGTAGTCGGTGTCGGCGTTGCCGCTCATGTTGGAAAAAGGCAGCACGGCGATGGAGTCGATGCTCCCGGCGGCGCGCTGCGAGCGCCAGAAGAAGTAGCTCACCACGGCCAGCGCCACCACCAGCACGGCCGCAGTCCACAGGATACCTCGCTTGCGCCCCGTCGGGGCGGCGGTCACCGCGCTGGTCACCGCGCCGGTGCGCCCCGAGTCGGTGTCGCGCTTCAGCCGCTTCAGGTCGGCGCGCAGGTCGGCGGCCGACTGGTAGCGCAGGTCCTTGTCCTTCTCCAGGCACCTCTGGATCACCAGCTC
>DASPRL010000097.1 GCA_035624475.1 Terriglobales bacterium | reverse complement strand
CACGATTCCATCGGAGTAGGCGAGGACGGGCCGACCCACCAGCCGGTGGAGCAACTGGTCTCGCTGCGCGCCATCCCGCACCTGGTGGTGATGCGCCCGGCCGACGCCAACGAGGTGGCGGAGTGTTGGCGCGCGCTGATGCACTTCAAGCACCAGCCCGCCGCGCTGATCCTCTCGCGCCAGGCGCTGCCCACGCTGGACCGCGCGAAGTACGCGCCGGCGGCGGGAGCGGCGCGCGGCGCCTACGTCCTGGCCGACGCTCCCGGCGGCCGGCCGGAGATCATCCTGATCGGCACCGGCAGCGAGGTCGCGCTGTGCATCGCCGCCTATGAGCAGCTCACGGCTGCGGGGGTGAAGGCGCGCGTGGTCAGCATGCCTTCGTGGGAATTGTTCGACCGCCAGACCCCGGAGTACCGTGAGAGCGTGCTGCCCGCCGCGGTGCGCCGCCGCATCTCGGTGGAGCAGGCCTCCGACTGCGGTTGGGACCGCTACGTCGGCTTGGAGGGCAAGTGCATCGGCATGCACACCTTCGGGGCCTCGGCCCCGCTGAAGGAATTGCTGAAGAAGTTCGGCTTCACCCCGGAGGCGATCGTGGCCACGGCGCAGGAGTTGCTCTCCCGCAAGAGCTGAGAAGGAGGCCAGCCTATGAATCCAGTCGCCACCACCGCGGAACCCGCCCCGGCCGCGACTTCCGCCAACCGGCTCATGCGTCTGCAGGAGTTCGGCCAGTCGGTCTGGCTGGACTACATTCGCCGCAGCCTCATCACCAGCGGGGAATTGCAGCGCTTCGTGGACCAGGATGGGTTGCGGGGCGTGACCTCCAATCCCGCCATCTTCGAAAAGGCCATCACCGGCAGCACCGATTACGCCAACATCCTCAAGGCGCTGGCGGCCGAGGACCTGAGTCCGGAGGAGACCTTCGAGCGCATCGCTATCCGCGACATCCAGGACGCCGCCGACGTCCTCTATCCCGTCTACCAGAAGACCGGTGGGCGGGACGGATACGTCAGCCTGGAGGTCTCGCCGCGGCTGGCCAAGCAGACCCAGGCCACCATCGGGGAGGCCCGGCGCCTGTGGCAAGAGGTGGGCCGCGAGAATCTCATGATCAAGGTGCCGGGCACCTCCGAAGGTCTGCCCGCCATCCGCCAGCTCATCAGCGAAGGCATCAACGTCAACGTGACGCTGCTGTTCGCGCAGGGCCGGTACGAGGAGGTGGCCGAAGCCTTCCTCGCGGGACTGGAAGCGCGGTTGGGGCGCGGCGGTGACCTCGGCCGGATCGCCAGCGTGGCCAGCTTCTTTGTGAGCCGCATCGATTCCGCGGTGGACGCGTTGCTGGCGGCCCGGCTCAAAGGAGCCAGCGGCGCCGACACCCAGCGCTTGCGCCCGTTGCTGGGCCGAGTAGCCATCGCCAATGCCAAGCTCGCCTACCAGGCGTACAAGCGCATCTTCAGCGGGGAGCGCTGGCAGAAGCTGGCTGCCGCCGGAGCCCAGACCCAGCGCCTGCTCTGGGCCTCGACCAGCAGCAAGAACCCCGCTTATCGCGACGTGGTCTACGTGGAGAGCCTGATCGGGGCCGACACCGTCAACACCATCCCGCCGGCCACCTACGACGCCTTCCGCGACCACGGCGAGTTGGCCCGCACCCTCGATGCCGACCTCCCCGCCGCGCAACAAGTCCTTGCCGACCTGGAGCGCGTTGGCATCTCCCTGCGCCAGGTCGCCGACAACCTTCTGGAAGACGGCATCAAGCTCTTCGCCGAAGCCTTCGACAAGCTGCTGGCCGCGGTGGCGCGCACGGACCGCAAGCCCGCCTCCGCCCGCATCCGTTGCCTGCGCTTCCAGCTACCGGAGGCCAACCAGAAGGCCTTCCGGGCGGCGCTGGAGGACTGGCGCACCGGGCGCAAGGTCCGCCGCCTGTGGTCGGGCGACATCTCCCTGTGGACGGGCAGCGACGAATCGAACTGGCTGGGTTGGCTGGGCATCACCGAGGACCAGATCTCTCACCTGCACGAGCTCTCCGACATTGCCGAAGGGACCTCGGGCCTCCGCACCGTGCTCCTGCTCGGCATGGGAGGCTCCAGCCTTGCCCCCGAAGTGCTGAAGATGACCTTCGGCCCGCGGCCCGGCCATCCCGAACTGCACGTCCTCGATTCCACCGACCCCGCCCAGATCAAGGCCTTCGAGGAGAAGATCGATCCTCGCAGCACGCTGTTCATCGTCTCCAGCAAGTCGGGGAGCACGCTCGAGCCCAACATCTTCAAGCAGTACTTCTTCGAAGTGGCGCGCAAGGCGGTGGGCGCGAAGGCCGGCGAGCACTTCCTCGCCATCACCGATCCCGGCTCCAAGATGCAGAAAGTGGCGGAGGCCGACGGCTTCCGCCGCGTCTGCTTCGGCGTGCCCTCGATCGGCGGACGCTACTCCGCGCTCTCCAACTTCGGCATGGTGCCGGCGGCGGTGATGGGCCTTGACCTCAAGCGTTTTCTCGATCGCACGGAAGAGATGGTGCAGGCCTGTACCTCCTCCACGCCCGTGGAGGACAACCCCGGAGCGGTGCTGGGTCTGATCCTGGGCACGCTGGGCCGCTCCGGCCGCGACAAGGTCACGCTCATCAGCTCCCCGGGCATCCACGATCTCGGGGCCTGGCTGGAGCAGTTGCTGGCCGAGAGCACAGGCAAGGACGGCCGCGGCCTCATTCCGGTGGACGGCGAACAGGTGGGCCCGCCCGAGGTCTACGGCGACGACCGCGTCTTCGTCTACCTGCGGCTGGCCCAGGGCGCCGACCCGGCGCAGGATGCCGGCCTCGAGGCCCTGGAGAAGGCGGGACAGCCGGTGGTGCGCATCGAGGTGGCCGACATCTACGACCTGGGCCAAGAATTCTTCCGTTGGGAGATCGCGACCGCGGTCGCCGGCTCCATCCTGGGCATCAATCCCTTCAACCAGCCTGACGTGGAGGCCAGCAAGATCGCCACCCGCGCCCTGACCGAGCAGTACGAGAAGACGGGCGCGCTGCCCGCCGAGCAGCCCTTCCTGGAGGAGGGCGGCATCCGCCTCTTCGCCGATGAGCGCAACGCCACCGACCTGCTGCGCGCGGCCAGGCACAAGTCACTCTCCGGGATGCTGCGCGCCCACTTGGACCGGATCGGCGCCGGCGACTACCTTGCCTTGCTGGCCTACGTCCACATGAACCAGGAGCATGAGCAGGTGCTGCAGGCCATGCGTCACGAGGTCCGGGACCGCAAGCGCGTCGCCACCTGCCTGGGCTTCGGCCCGCGCTTCCTGCATTCCACGGGACAGGCCTACAAGGGCGGGCCCAACACCGGCGTCTTCCTGCAGGTCACTTGCGACGACGCCGTGGATCTGCCTGTCCCGGGACAGAAGTACACCTTTGGCGTGGTCAAGGCGGCGCAGGCGCGCGGCGACTTCACGGTGCTGGCACAGCGCAACCGCCGGGCCTTGCGCGTGCACCTGCCCGCCGACGTGGCTGCCGGCCTGCGCACGCTGCAGCAAGCCGTCCAGGAGGCGCTGGCGTAGGGGCGCGGGATAGGGTAGATTCTTCGCCCGGCCGGCTGGGCGGGTTCACAAGGAGCGACCGATGCAACTGGGAATGGTGGGCCTGGGCAGGATGGGCGGCAACATGGTGCGTCGCCTCATGAAGGGCGGGCACGCCTGCGTGGTCTCCGACCTGAGCGCCGAGAACGTCGGGCGCCTGGCCGCGGAGGGCGCCACCGGCTCGGCCTCGCTCGACGACTTCGTGGCCAAGCTCCAGCCACCGCGCGCCGCCTGGGTCATGGTTCCGGCCGGCGAACCCACCGAAAAGACGGTGCTGGCCTTGGCAGAGCGCATGCAGCCCGGCGACACCATCATCGACGGTGGCAACTCCTACTTCAAGGACGACGTGCGCCGCTCGCAGATGCTCCAGCCCCGCGGCATCCACTACGTGGACGTGGGCACCAGCGGCGGCGTCTGGGGCCTGGAGCGCGGCTACTGCATGATGATCGGCGGACCGCGGGAGGCGGTCGAGCGCCTCGATCCCATCTTCCGGACGCTGGCGCCGGGCCGCGGCGACATCCCGCGCACTCCGGGGCGCGAGAAGATGCCGGGGACGGCGGAGCAAGGCTACCTGTACTGCGGCCCTTCCGGCGCCGGCCACTTCGTGAAGATGGTGCACAACGGCATCGAGTACGGCCTGATGCAGGCCTACGGCGAGGGCTTCGACATCTTCGCCAACGCCAACTCCAAGGAGCTGCCTCCGGAGCACCGCTACGACCTGAACCTGGCCGATATCGCCGAGGTGTGGCGGCGGGGCAGCGTAGTCTCTTCCTGGCTGCTGGACCTGAGCGCCATGGCCCTGGCGGAGAACCCAACGCTCTCGGAATATACGGGTGCGGTAGCGGACTCCGGGGAGGGGCGGTGGACGCTGCTGGCGGCCATCGAGGAAGCGGTGCCGGTGGACGTGCTCTCGGCCGCGCTCTACGTCCGCTTCCGCTCGCGCCGCGACCACACCTTCGCCGAGAAGATGCTCTCCGCCATGCGCCAGAAGTTCGGCGGGCACATCGAGATCAAGAGCAAGTAGGGAGTCGAGGAGCGACCATGTCCACTGCCGAGCGAGAAGCCGCCAAGCCACCCCGCCCGCAGGAGTCGGCGGAGATGACCGCCGCCCGCCAGACCGGCCCTTGCGTGATGGTGATCTTCGGCGCCACCGGCGACCTGACCGCGCGCAAGCTTCTGCCCGCCCTCTACAACCTGGCCAAGGGCAATCTGCTCTCCCGCGAGTTCGCCATCGTGGGACTGGCCCGCGAGCAGATGAGCGAGGACCAGTTCCGCGACCAGGTGAAGCAGAGCCTGTACAAGTTCGTCGGGGAAAAGGTGGAGGAGAGCCTGCTGGAATGGCTGGTGCGCCGCCTGCACTACGTATCCGGCGACTTCGGCGATGCCCAGGTCTACGCCCGCCTGCGCGAGTACCTGGCCCAGGTGGACAAGGACCACGCCACCCACGGCAACTACTTCTTCTATCTGGCCACCAGCCCGGTGTTCTTCGCGCAGATCATCGAGCACCTGGGCGCGGCGGGGCTGGCGGAAGAGGCCAACGGCGCCTGGCGGCGCGTGGTCATCGAGAAGCCCTTCGGCCACGACCTGGAATCGGCGCAGGCGCTCAACCGCGAGATCAAGAAGGTCCTCTACGAGAACCAGATCTACCGCATCGACCACTACCTGGGCAAAGAAACGGTGCAGAACATCCTGCTGTTCCGCTTCAGCAACGGCATCTTCGAGCCCATCTGGAACCGCCGCTACATCGACCACGTGCAGATCAGCGTGGCCGAGACCGTGGGGGTGGAGCAGCGCGGCGGCTACTTCGACAACGCCGGCACCCTCCGCGACATGGTCCCCAACCACCTCTTCCAGCTGGTCTCGCTCACCGCCATGGAGCCGCCCATCTCCTTCAGCGCCAACGCGGTGCGATCGGAGCAGGCCAAGACCCTGAACGCCGTCCAAGGGCTGAGTTCGGAGGACGTGATCACGCACGCGGTGCGCGGGCAGTATGGGGAAGGCGGCATCGCTGGCGAGCGCGTGAAGGCCTACCGCGCCGAGCCCAACGTGGCCGTGGAGTCCAAGACGGAAACCTTCGTGGCCCTCAAGCTGCTCATCGACAACTGGCGCTGGGCCGACGTTCCCTTCTACCTGCGCACCGGCAAGCGCCTGGCGATGCGCTACTCCGAGATCGCCATCCAGTTCAAGCGCGCTCCCTTCGTCCTCTTCCGCGACACCCCGGTGGAGAAGCTGACCTCCAACCTGCTGGTGCTGCACATCGCTCCCGACGAGGGCATCTCGCTGCGCTTCGGCGCCAAGATCCCCGGCCCGCAGATGCGCGTGGGCGCCGTGGACATGAACTTCAACTACTGCGACTACTTCGGCACCTCCTTCACCACCGGCTACGAGATCCTGCTCTACGACGGGATCATCGGCGACGCCACCCTGTTCCAGAGCACCGACATGGTGGAGGCGGGGTGGGCGGTGGTCGATCCCATCCTCGACGTCTGGAAGGCGCTGCCCCCGCGCAGCTTCCCCAACTATGCCTCCGGGAGCTGGGGGCCGAAGGAAGCCAACGAATTGCTGGAGCGCGACGGCCGACACTGGAGGAGCATCGGGGATGATTCTCGCCGGTGACATTGGCGGCACCAACAGCCGGCTCGCCTTCTTCGAAGAACAGGGCGGGGAACTGCGCCTCGCGTTGCACCGTGACTTCCCCAGCCGCCAGGCCCGCGGGCTCGAGGAGATCGTCGCGCGCTTCGTGGCGCAGGAGGGCCAGAGGGTGGAGTGCGCGGGCTTCGGCGTTGCCGGACCGGTGCGCGACGGACGCTGCACCGCCACCAACCTGCCTTGGGTGATCGAAGCCGCCGCGCTGGCCCGCGAGCTGGGCCTGTCTGCCGCGGCCCTCCTCAACGACCTCGAGGCCTACGCCTGGGGCGCGATGGAGTTGCCCGCCGCCGACTTCCTTGTGCTCAACCCGGGCGCTCCCGGCGCCTCCGGCAACGCCGCCGTGGTCGCGGCCGGGACCGGGCTGGGCCAGGCCGGCCTCTACTGGGACGGGCAGCGCTATCACCCCTTCGCCTGTGAAGGCGGCCACGCCGACTTCGCCCCCAACGGCGATCTGCAAGTCGAACTCTACCGATACCTGGCCGCCAAGCTCGGGCACGTGAGCTGCGAGCGCGTGCTCTCGGGGCCTGGGCTGAAGAACGTCTACGACTTCCTGCGCGACACCGGCCGCTTCCCGGAACCCGCGTGGCTCGGCGAGGAGCTGCGCGCGGCCGAGAATCCTCCCGCCACCATCGCCGGCGGCGCCCTGGAACACAAGGCCGAGATCTGCGAGCAGGCCCTGGACCTGTGGACCGCGGTCTATGGCTCGGAGGCGGGCAACTTCGCGCTCCGCATCCTGGCCACCGGCGGCGTCTACCTGGGTGGTGGCATCGCTCCCAAGATCCGCAGCAAGCTGCAGGAGCCGACTTTCCTGAGAGCCTTTGTGGCCAAGGGACGCATGCAGCCGCTGCTGGAATCGGTGCCGGTGCGCATCATCCTGAACGAGTCCGCCGGCCTGATCGGGGCGGCGCGCTGCGCCGTCTTGCAGGCGGAGAAGAAGGTGCCGGCGTGAGCGGCGGGTCCGAGGTGAGGACCTGGCCCGACGCGCTCCATCTCTACCGCGCCGCCGCCGACGAGTTCACGCGGGCGGCGCGGCAGGCAGTGGCCGAGCGCGGCCGCTTCTGCGTAGCCCTGGCCGGCGGCACCACGCCCCGCGGTGCATACGTTCTACTCGCCGAAGACGACGCCCGCCAGCCGCCCCAGCGCCTTCCCTGGGAGAAGATCCACCTCTTCTTTGGGGACGAACGCCACGTTCCTCCCGGCGACCCGGAGAGCAACTACCGAATGGTGCGCGAGGCCCTGCTCGATCACATCGCCATCCCCGAGCCCAACATCCATCGCATGGAAGGCGAACTGCCGCCGCAGGAGGCCGCCGACGCCTACCAGCAACTGTTGCGGGAGTCCTTCGCGCTGCGCCCGGGCGAGCTGCCGCGCTTCGATCTCATCCTGCTGGGGATGGGCCCGGACGGCCACACCGCCTCGCTCTTTCCCGGCTCCCAAGCCCTGGCCGAGACCAGCCGCCTGGTGGCCGCCAACTGGATCGAGAAGTTCCACGACTTCCGCCTGACCTTGACCTTCCCCGTCCTCAACCACGCCGCCGAGGTGCTCTTCCTGGTGAGCGGCGCCAGCAAAGCGGAGATGCTGCGCCATGTGCTCGAGGGCGAGCCCGCCGGCGCCGCCTACCCCGCCCAGCGCGTCCGCCCGGATGCCGGGCGGCTGCTGTGGTATGCCGACCATGCGGCAGCCGCTCTTCTGGCGCGCTCTACCCGCTAGCCGCCTTCGGCGGAAACCCACACCTTGGTCACCCGTGGATGCTTACCTTGGTAATCTCGACGAGCGGAGGGCCGAGGTCTATGCTCGGCCCTAATATGCGCCATTCATCCTTGGAAGTGACGGCAAAACCGACGATCCTGCTGGTGGACGCAGCCAAACCCCGTAACCGCAGCCGACGGACGGAATTCGTGGGCTGCACCCTGTTCAAAGTGGGCAGTGAGCGGCAGGCCCTGGAGTTGTTCGTGGAGCTGGATATCGACTGCGTCGTGGTCAAGGAAAGCGGCGGCGGGCTCGATGTCACGCAGCTCGCCGGCCTGATGCGCTGTATGCGTCCGGAGATCCCGGTTGTGATCGTGGGCGACCGGCAGGAGCCGAACTAGGCGGAGGCAGGCCGCGCGGACCCTCGTCCCGGCCTGCCCCCGCCCCGGCTCCGCCCCCTTTCGCTTGCCATCCGGCGAGAGGTGGAGTAGGTTGAGCCCAGGTGAACCCCCGGGAAGGTGCGCCATGGCCAAGTCCGGAGCCGAACGACGGAGTTCCCGCCGCCTTCCCAGTTCGGCGCCCGTCAATGTCCGCCATATGCGCCGGCAGTTGATGGGCACCGCGCGCGACATCAGCCCCAGCGGCATGTTCCTGATCAGCGAGGCCCGCATCGAAGAGGGCGCCGACATCGAGGTCGTGCTCATGATGCCCGCGGAGCTCCGCCCCAAGGGCAACCGCTGGATGTCCTGCCACGCCCGGGTGGTGCGCGTCGAAGACCAGGGCAAGGAAGGCCAGTTCGGCATCGCCGCCAGGATCCTCTACTGCGAATCCGTGGACGTGCTCTAGGCCGCACTCAGGCGGGTCTTTTCCCCATCAACGCGTGGAACCGCGGATGGCTCCGCAGCGAGGCCAGGTCGGGATCGTGCTCCATCCACTCGCGCTGGCCCCAGCCGCCGGTGATGGAGCGCTCCAGGCAGTCGATAGCCGGTTCCGCCTCGCCCAGCAGGGCATAGACGCAAGCCACGTTGTAGAGCACCTGGGGCTCGTCTCCCTCCAGCGTCAACGCACGCTCCAGCCACTGCTTGCACTTTTGTCTCTCCCCGACTTGGGAGAGCGCGTTTGCGCCGAAGTACAGCGCGCGACAGTCGCCGGGATGCAGTTCCAGGTGGCGTTCGGCCGCTTCCAACCCGCGCCGATAGGCGGCCTGGGCCTCGGTCTTTCGCTCCAGCCCATGCAGCGCGCTGGCCATCAGCATGGGCGCCTGGTAGTCCTCGGGATAGACCTCGCTGGCGCGCTCGAACCACTTCACCGCCTCCTCCAGCTTGCCTTGGGCGTAGCAATTGCGCGCCAGGAAGTAGTAGGGCTCGAAGAGCCGTGGCTCCAGCCGCATGGCGGTCTCGAACTCTTGGCGCGCCTCGTCGTACTGCTTCTGCAGTGAAGCCGTCAGCCCGCGCGAGGCGTGGGCCTCGGCCAGATCGGGATCCAGCTCCAGGGCCTTGCGGCTGGCCTCGTCCGCCTGCCGCAAGTTGGCTTCGCTCGACTCCCAGTAGAAATAGAGGAAGGCAGAGCAGTCGGCGATGCCGGCGTAGGCGCGGGCGTAAGCGGAATCGATCTGGATAGCGCGGGTGAACATCTCGCGGGCGAAGTCGAAACCCTTCCGCCGGAACTGGTGGAAGAACCCCCGCCCCCGCAGGTAGAGGTCGTACGCCCGTACGTCGCGGGTGGGGAGCTTTTCGATGGCACGCTTTTCCTTCTCGCTGAGCACCAGGCGCAGGGCGCGCGCGATGGCGTGCGCGATCTCGTCCTGGATGGCGAAGACGTCTTCCATCTGCCGGTCGTAGCGCTCCGCCCACAGGCAGTGGCCGCTGCGCGCTTCCACCAGGCTGGCGGTCAGGCGCAGGTGGCTGCCTTCGCGACGCAGGCTGCCCTCCAGCACGTAGGAGGCGTGCAACTGCTGGCCCACCTGCCGCGGGGTGACGGCCTGGTCGCGGTAGGGCAAGAGCGCGGAGCGCGAGAAGACGCGCAGCTCCTGGATCTTGGAAAGCTCGGTAGTGATGTCCTCAGTGATGCCGTCGCGGAAATACTCGTCCTCGATGCGCCCGCCCAGGTTCTGGAAGTAGAGCACGGCCAGCGATTTCTCCTCCGCCGGCTGCTCGGCCAGGCGACGGAAGTCGGCCAGCAGTTCCGCCGCCGACTGGTAGCGGTGCGCCGGCTCCTTCTCCAGGCACTTGAGGATCAGGTCCTCGAGCCGCGGCGAGAGGCTGGGCTTCAGGCTGCGCGGCGGCAGTGGCTGGCTGTGCAGGATGGCGTCGGCCAGCACCGTGGCCAGTTGCCCCTGGAAGGGAGGCCGGCCGGTGGCCATCTCGTACAGCACCACGCCGGCGGAATAAAGATCGCTGCGCGCGTCCACGGGCTCGCCCCGCAACTGCTCCGGCGGCATGTAGGCGAGCGTGCCCGCCAGCACGTCGCTGCGGCTGACGGTCTCGGCCAGGGGCGAAGCCGCGGGCAGCGTCCGCGCCAGCCCGAAGTCCAGGATCTTCAGCCGCCCGTCGCTGGTGCAGCGCAGGTTGCCGGGCTTGAGGTCGCGATGCACCAGACCTTGCGCGTGCGCCGCCGCCAGCCCCTCCGCCAGTTGCCGGCCCAGTTCGAGGACTTCGTGCTCCAGCAGGGGCCCGCGCACCAGTTGCTCGTCGAGCGCCACTCCGGGGACGAACTCCGTGACCAGGAAGTCGGTGTCCTCCTGGCAGTCGAAGTCGTGGACGGTGGCGATGTTGGGGTGCTCGAGCTTGGAAAGGGCCTGGGCCTCCTGGCGGAAGCGGCGGCGGGCCTCTTCGTCGGCCAGCGCGCCCGCGGGCAGCAGCTTGATGGCGACCTCGCGGTCGAGGTGCTCGTCCCAGGCGCGGTACACCTCGCCCATGCCGCCCGCGCCGATCTTCTCCAGCATGCGGTAATGGCCGAGCCTACGCCCGCCCGGCTGGCTCGCGCGCGACGCCTCGCCGCCCATGGGGAAAGTCCCCTTTTCCTCACCCTACTTAAGGATGCTAGGAGGGGGCCGGAGGTAAGTCAAACTGTCATGCCGGCTTACCGTTCCTTCCTCACGGCGCTCAGGTCGATGCCCAACTGCTGGCATTTCTTGTAGAGATGACTGCGCTCCAGCCCCAGCGCCTTGGCGGTGTTGGTGATGTGATGGCGCTGGCGCTCCAGTTCCGCCAGGATCGTGGCGCGCTCGAAGGCGTCCGCGCGTTCGCTCAGACTGCCGCTCGCCGCGACCGGAGCGCCGGGAGCGCCAGCGTCGGAGGGCAGGGCCAGGCGCACAGTAGCGGCGTCTATGTCGTCGGTGGCCAGCAGCATCAGCCGCTCCACCACGTTGCGCAATTCGCGCACATTGCCCGGCCAGGCATAGCGCTCCAGCTCGGCGATGGCTTCCGCCGAGAAGCTCATGGGCTTCCATCCATTCTGCTCGGCGATGCGGCGGGCGAAGTGCTCCACCAGCGCGGGGATCTCCTCGCGCCGCTCGCGCAGCGGCGGCAGCGTCAGAGGGAAGACGTAGATGCGGTGGAAGAGGTCCTGGCGGAAGCGCCCTTCGCGCACCAGTTGCTCCAGGTCGTGGTGGGTGGCGACGATCACGCGCACGTCCACGGCGATGGGCCCGCTGCCGCCCACGCGCTCCACCTCGCCCTGCTCCAGCACGCGCAACAGCTTGGCCTGCATGGGCAGGGGCATGTCGCCGATCTCGTCGAGAAAGAGGGTGCCGCGGTTGGCCTGCTCGAACTTGCCCAGGTGGCGCGCGCCCGCGCCCGTGAACGCCCCTTTCTCGTGACCGAAGAGCTCGGACTCGATCAGTTCCGCGGGCACCGCCGCGCAGTTCAGGGTGACGAAGGGCCCGGCCTTGCGCGGGCTGCGCTCGTGCAGGGCCCGCGCCACCAGTTCCTTGCCGGTCCCGGTCTCGCCTAGGATCGAGACGCGGGTCTCGCTGGCGGCCACGCGCTCTACCTGCGCCATCAGCCGGCGCATGATGTCGCCGGTGAAGACGATCTCCGGTCCGCCCAGTCGCCCCCGCAGTTGCTTGTTCTCTTCTTCGAGGCGGGTGAGGCGCAGGGCGTTCTCTACCGTCAGCAGAAGTTTCTCCGTGGAAAGCGGCTTTTCCAGGAAGTCCACCGCGCCCAGGCGGGTGGCGCGCACCGCCATCTCGATGTGCGCCTGCCCCGACATCATCACCACCGGCGTCGCCACTCCCAGGTTGTTGATCTCCTCCAGCAGCGCCAGGCCGTCCTTGCCGGGCATGACCACGTCGGAGAGGATCAGGTCGAAGGACTGCGTTTTCACCAGCTCCAGGGCGCGCTGGCCGCGGTCGCATACGGTGGCCTCGTGCCCGGCCAGGCGGAAGGCGCGCGCCAGCGAGGCCAGGGTGTTGGGGTCGTCGTCGATGATGAGCAGGTGCGCGCGCAGAGGCGCGGGCTTGGTTTCTTCAGGCATGTTCGGGACCTCGCGCCGCTTCCGGCGGCTGCAGCGGGAGTTCGATGCGGAAGGTGGTGCCGCGACGGGGCTGGCTGGCGACTGTGATCCGGCCGCCGTGGTCGCTGACCACCGACTGCACGATGGCCAGCCCCAGCCCGGTGCCGTGCTGCTTGCTGGTGTAGTAGGGAGTGAACAGGCGCTCGCACTCTTCCGGGGTCAGGCCTTCGCCGGTATCGCCGACTTCGATGCGCACGCCGTTCTCCTGTGGTGTCGTCCTTAGAGTCAGCGTGCCGCCCTGGGGCATGGCATCCATGGCGTTGAGGACGAGATTCGAGAGGGCGCGGTGCAGCAGGTCGGGATCGGCCTGGATGATCTCCAGCGCGGGGTCAAGCTCCAGGCGTGAGGTAATGGCGGATCGGCCCGGCGCCGCCAGTTGCGCCGCGAAGACCTTCATCACGCCCTCCGCGACCTCGTTCACGCGCACGCTCTGGAGCTGCGGGCGCGGCATCTTGGCGAAGTCGCTGAAGCGACCCACGATGGTCTTCAGGTTGGCGATCTCGGCCAGCAGCGTGGCAGCGCTCTCGCGGAAGACCTCGTCGAACTGGCCCGGGTTCTGCTCGCGCGCGCGCAGCAGGTTCTCCACCGTGATCTGCAGCGGGAAGAGCGGGTTCTTGAGTTCGTGGGCGAGGCGGCGGGCCAGTTCGCGCCACGCTGCCACCCGCTCCGCCTGCACCAGGCGCTCGCGCTGCTCCACCAGGTGGCGGGTCATCTGGTTGAAGGACTCGGCGAGCTGGCCGACCTCGTCTTGCGAGCGTACCGGCACATGCGTCTCCCAGCGCCCGGCAGCGACCTGATTGGCGGCTTCGGCCAACTCCTCTACTGGTCGGGTGACGCGCCGGGCCGCCCAGCCGCTCAGCACCAGGGCCAACAGGATGCCCGCACCGCCTACCAGCAGCGCCACCGAGCGGATGTAGCGGTCGAGCAGCACCAGATCGCGGCGCGAGCTGCCTACCAGCAGCACACCCAGCACCTCGTTCTGCAACCCCATCAGGGGCAGGGCGTGGAAGACCTCGGAGTTCGCCGGGTCGCCGTCCCAGTCCACGGTTGCGATCACGGCCTGCCGCTGCTGCTGGACCTGCTGCACCAAGGGCAGCAGCTTCAGCACCTGCGGGACCGGGCCAGCGGAGTCGGTCAGCGCGCCCGGAACGAAGGCGGGAGTCAGGTTGGAGTAGAGCAGCGCGCGCATCCCCTGGGGCAGGGTGAGCGTGCCCAGGAACTCGCGGTCCAGCCGCTCGCCACCCACCAGGTAAAGGTTCTTGTCGGCGACGCGCACCACCCGCACCGACTCCAGCGCCAGCACCGGGCCGGCCGGCAACGGCTCGGCGCGGAGAAAG
>DASPRL010000096.1 GCA_035624475.1 Terriglobales bacterium | reverse complement strand
CGGCGTCGATGACGATGACCTTGGAGTCGCCCTGCTGGTCCACTTCCACGCGCGACAGGGCGTTCCAGCGCGCGAAGAGCATCCAGGGGCGGTCGCGGCGCATGCCCTTGGCATAGACGATGTCGATCAGCCGCCCGGAATGGTTGGCCGCGATCAGCAGGCCGAGCAGAGCCGCCAGCGTGAGCGCGGCCTTGCGCCGTCCGCCGCGCTCCGCCCACACCGCCGCCGCCACCGCCATGGCCAGCGCCGCGGAGAGGATGGCATTCGGCCCGCCCACCACATCCAGCAGCGGCACCACCGCCAGGCAAGCCAGCGCCCCGCCCGTCAGATCGGCGCCGTAGAGATGCGAGATGCGCCCGCTCTCCCGCGCGAACAGCGTCGAGAACAGCAGCCCGGTGAAGAAAAAGGGCACCGCCGCCGCCAGGTACAGCACCGTCAGGCGCAGGAAGTTGGCGCGCTCCAGCCCCAGCGAGACGGGCACATGCAGCACGATCTCGAGCACCGCCACGATGGCTAGCGCGTTCAGCCCGCACAGCCAGGCGCCCAGCCGCCGCGTCCTCACGCTTGCTAGGCGCGCGCGCCGCAGGTAAGCGAAGACCCCGCCGGCGCCCAGTCCCAGCAGCGCCACCGAGATGGCCAGGAAGGCGAAGTGATAGAAGAGGACGACCGAGAACAGCCGCGTCAGCGCCAGCTCCAGTAGCAGGCTGGCAAAGCTCACCAGCGCGACCGCGGCCAGGGGAGCGCGATCCACCGTCGTTGCCTCAGGGGGAGCCTCGTAGGGAAGGATGGGCGCGTCGCTCATCGGGGGGATTTATTGATTTGCTGATTTATTCATTTATTGATTTCTCTGCGGTCTCTGCGGTCAGTCTTCCAAGATTACTTGCGCGACCGCGTGCTCGGTGGTGTGCGAGAGGGAGAGCGCGGCGCGCTTCATGCCCAGAAGGGCGGCGTGCTTGGCCGCCTGCCCCGTGAAGATCAGCGTGGGCCGCCCGCCGGGCTCGCGCCCGACCTCGACTTCCTTCCAGGCCACGCCCCGGCGCCAGCCCGTGCCGATGGCCTTCAGCGCCGCTTCCTTGGCGGCGAAGCGCGCGGCGTAGCGCTCCACACGGTTGTGCTTGGACTCGCAGTAGCGGATCTCGTCCTCGGTGAAAACGCGGTGCAGGAAGCGCGCGCCGAAGCGCCGGATGGCGGCGGCGATGCGCGGCACTTCCACGATGTCCACCCCCGATCCGACGATCATCCCGCGATCCTCGCCAGCACGCGCCCCACCAGCTCATCCTGCTCGGGGAAGACGGTGCGCAGGTCGAGCAGCACGCGGCCCTCTTCCACGCGCGCGATGATGGGCGGCTCGGCGGCGCGCAGCCGCGCCGCCAGCGCGTCCGCGCCCAGGCCCGCGCACTCCACCGCCAGCAGAACCGTAGGCAGCGCCGCCCCCGGGGCCGCGCCGCCGCCCACCACCGACTCGCCTTGCACCACGGTGAGCGCGAGCTTCGGGGCCGCGCGCAGCTTCTGCGCCAGCGCCTGCGCCCGCTTCCCGATCTCTTCCGCGCTTAACCGCATCATGCGCAGCGCCGGGATGGCATCGTGGTCCTGCCGCAGGTAGGACGTCAAGGTCACTTCCAGCGCGGCGTAGGTGAGCTTGTCCACGCGCAGCGCCCGGAAGAGGGGATTGGCGCGCAAACGCGCCACCACGTCTTTCTTGCCGCTGAGCAACCCCGCCTGCGGCCCGCCCAGCAGCTTGTCGCCGCTGTAGGTGACCACGTCCACGCCCGCGCGCAGGCTGTCCCACACGCTGGGCTCGCCCGCGAGGCCCAGCGCGCGCGGCTCCACCAGCGCTCCCGAGCCCAAATCCTCCACCAGCGGCAGCTTGTGCTTGTGCGCCAGCTTGACCAGGCCCTCCAGCGGCGGCTGCTCGGTGAAGCCCACGATCTGGAAGTTGGAGCGATGCACGCGCAGCAGCGCCCGGGTCTGCTTGCCGATGGCGCGCGCGTAGTCGGAGAGGCGGGTGCGGTTGGTGGTGCCCACCTCGCGCAGCAGCGCTCCCGAGCGCGCCATGACGTCGGGGATGCGGAAGCTGCCGCCGATCTCCACCAATTCGCCGCGCGAGACGATGACCTCGCCGCCCTCGCCCAGCGTGTTCAGCGCCAGCAGCACGGCGGCGGCGTTGTTGTTCACCACCAGGGTGGAGACGCCGCGCACGCCGTCGCGGTTGAGCAGGCGCGCGAACAGCCGGTCGGCATGCGCGTCGCGCCGGCCGCGCTCCCCCGTTTCCAGGTCGAACTCCAGGTTGGAATAGGCGGTGGCGATGGTGCGCATGCGCTCCAGCGCGTTCTCCGCCAGGGGCGCGCGTCCCAGGTTGGTATGCAGCACCACGCCGGTGGCGTTGATCACCGGACGCAGCGAGAAGCCGAGCGCTTGCCGCAGCCGGCGCTCCACGGCCGGGGCCAGCCCGCCCAGCGCGAGTTCGAGTCGCTCGTCGTCCAGGCGCCCGGCGGCGATCTCCTGGCGCAGGGTGGCAAGCACGCCCCGCGCCGCTTCCGCCACCGCCGCGTGCCCTTCGCGGGCCGCCATGGCGGCGACCTCGGGCGCGCGCAGCAGTTCGTCCACCGCGGGCAGCTTTCTGTAGAGTGCGGACTTGCCTGCCGCCTTGGACGCGCTTTTCACGACCGCTTATTTAATCACACAGAAGGAGTCAGAAGTTCGTAGTTAGGAGTTGGCGAGGCCGTCCCGGGCTGACTCCTGAAGTACAAACTACCAACCCCCATTTCACCCAGCCCCCCTACCAGCGGGGAACTTCTTTTTGATATGCTCCGTACTTCAACCCCAGGTGGAGGTGTCTCATGAGGGGCTTGCTGGCGATTCTGGCAACGTGTTCCCTATTGGCGGTCGCCGCGGCCGCGGAGCCGCAGGCGGGGCCGGGCAAGGCGGAGAGCAGCTTCTCGTCCGGCAGCAGCCTGGCCATGCACCTGGGCGGCGGCGACTACCAGATCCGCGCCGGCTCCGGCGACAGGATCGTGGTGACCTACTCCACCAGGAAAGAAAAGGAGCTCCAGAAGGTGAAGGTCGAGTTCCGCACCCGCGACGGCGCTTCCGAACTCTGGGTCAGCGGGCCGCGCAAGGACCTGCAAGTCACTATCGAAGTCCCGCAGCGCACCAACCTGTGGGTGCGGCTGAGCGCCGGCGACCTGGAGGTCAAGGGCATCGAGGGCAACAAGGACATCGAGAACCACGTGGGCGACGTCAAGCTGGACGTGAGCGACCCCGCCGCCTATGGCCTGGTGGACGCCTCCGTGCACATCGGCGACCTCAACGCTTCGCCCTTCGGCAACCCCAAGGGCTGGCTGGGCGGCAAGCTGCGCACCCAGGGCACCGGACCCTACCGCCTGCACGCGCACGTGGACGTCGGCGACCTGAATCTCTTCGCCAGCAAGGCGGACTGAGGGTCTTGTAGTTAGTAATGAGGAGTCAGGAGTTTGCGCGCGCCGAGAGGTCCTCCCGCCGCTAACTCCTGACTACACACTCCTAACTCCAACTCTCACCCCACCTCCACCAGCCCGTACCTTCGCTGCCAGTGTGCCTTCAAGTGCTGGAAAGCGGTGCGGACCTCCTCCTGCGGGAGCTCCGGGCTGGGCCCGCGCACCAGCGCCGCGGCTTCGCGCTTGGCGGTCTCCAGCAATTCGCGGTCGCGCAGCAGGTTGGCCACGCGGAAGCTGGGCATGCCCGCCTGGCGCGTGCCGAAGAATTCTCCCGGGCCGCGCAATTCGAGGTCCTTCTCCGCGATCTCGAAGCCGTCGGTGGTGCGCACCATGGTGTCGAGCCGCTGCTCGGCCTCGGGCGTGACCTTGCCGCCGGTCATGAGCACGCAGTAACTCCTGGCCGCGCCTCGCCCGATGCGCCCGCGCAACTGGTGCAGTTGCGCCAGCCCGAAGCGCTCGGCGTGCTCCACCACCATCACGCTGGCGTTAGGGACGTCCACCCCCACCTCGATCACCGTGGTCGAAACCAGCACGTCCACCTCGCCGCGCTGAAAGCGGCGCATGGTCGAGTCCTTCTCTTCGGGATCCAGGCGCCCGTGCAGCAGCCCGACGCGCAGGTCGGGGAAGACCTTCTTGCGCAACTGCTCGTACATCTGGATGGCGGCCTTGAGCGACGACGCCTTGGGCTGCTCGAACAGGTCGCCGGCCAGCGGCTGGTCCTGCTTGCGCTCCTCCTTGCTCTCCTCGATCACGGGATAGACGACGAAGGCCTGGCGCCCGGCCGCCACCTGCTGGCGCACGAAGCCCCACACCTCGTCGGCGCGCTCGTCGGAGATGCTCCGCGTGACGATGGGCGTGCGTCCCGGCGGCATCTCGTCGAGCAGGCTGACGTCCAGGTCGCCGTAGAGGGTGAGCGCCAGGGTGCGGGGGATGGGGGTGGCGGTCATCACCAGGGTGTCGGGCTCGGCCGCCTCGGCGCTCTTCTTCATCAGCCGCATGCGCTGCAGGACGCCGAAGCGGTGCTGCTCGTCCACGATCACCAGGCCCAGCTTGCCGAACTCCACCCGCTCCTGGATGAGGGCGTGCGTCCCGATGACCAGGTGCACATTGCCCTGCGCGATGTGGCGGCGGATCTCGCGCTTGCGCTCCGGCTCCAGCGATCCGGTCAGCAGCACGATGCGGTAGCCGGCGTTCTCCAGGATGCGCCGCGCCGAGAGATAGTGCTGGGTGGCCAGGATCTCGGTGGGCGCCATGAGCGCCACCTGGTGGCCGTTCTCGATGGCCAGGATGGCGGCCTCGAAGGCCACGATGGTCTTGCCCGAGCCCACGTCGCCCTGCAGCAGCCGCCGCATGGGTGTGGGGCGCCGCATGTCGTCGGCGATCTCGCGCAGCACCTTTTTCTGTGCCTCGGTGGGATGGAAGGGCAGGATGCGCTTGATGGCCTCGCGCACCCGCTCCGTCACCGGGAAGGCGATGCCGGGCACCGCGCGCAGCTTCTGCCGCTTCAGCTCCAGACCCAGCTCGAGGAAGAAGAGTTCCTCGAAGATCAGCCGGCGATGGGCGGGGGTGCGCGCGGCCTGTAGGTCGTCGAAGGACTCGCCCGGCTCGGGCCAGTGCGCTAGCTGGAAGGCCTGGCGCCGCGGCGCCAGCCCCAGGCGCTGGCGCAGGGCGCGCGGGATGCCGTCGGGCAGGTCGGACGCCACGTTCTCCAGCGCCCCGTGGATCACCCGCCGGAACCAACGCGAGGTCAGCTTGCCTCCCGCCGCCGACTCGTAGATGGGCACGATCCGCCCCACCTCCAGCGACTGGAAGGCGGCGTCCTCCGGGCTTTCTATTTCGCTCAGGACCTCGAACTGCGGCTGGATCATCTGCAGCCGCCCGCGCCCGCGCGTGTCTTCCTCCACTTTGCCGTAGAGCGCCACCGTCTGCCCGGGCTGGAACTTGTCCTTCAGGTAGGTGGCGTTGAACCACAGGCACTTGAGCGTGGTGCGCCCCTGGCCCGCGGTCATCTGGAAGATGGGCATGCGGCGGGTGCGGAACAGCCCTGAGGTGCGCACCTCGGCGATCACGCTGGCGGTCTCGCCTGCACGCAGTTCCTCGATGCCGCGGGGATGCAGCCGGTCTTCGTAGCGGAAGGGCAGGTAGTAGAGCAGGTCTTCGACCGTGGCCACGCCCTTGGCCGCCAACAGCTCGGCGATGCGCGGCCCGATGCCCTTCACGTACTGCACCGGCGTGGCCAGTTCCAGCATGCAGGGCGATAGTACTCGCTCCGCGCAGCCGGCTGCCACCCTCCGCCTGCGCCGCGGTGTCCAATGGAGAGAGGTGCTGCGCAACTTCACCAAGTCGCTGATCGCGGTGCTGGCGGGCAACGCCGTCTACTTCCTGCTGCTGATGCCGCACCTGCCGCCCGCCGCCCGCCACCGCGAATTCGATTTCGACCTGGGCCTGCTGGTGGACTTCTGGGTGTGCCTGGTCTTCTACGGTCTGGTCGAATTGCTGTTCTTCCTGGGCCGCGCCGCCCGCTCCCGCCCCTGAGCCATCCCCTCCTTGGAGTGGTTACGGAGGTGGGGGAGAACTTGGCCTCGGCGCCGCCTTCCGCAGTAGAATCGCCGCAGTCCCCAGGCTTCACCCATGCCCAAGCTCGCCATCCTTTACGACGCCAGCCAGGTGGTGCTGGCGACCTTTGACCTGGACGAGGTCCTGCGGCAGATCCTCACCATCGCCCGCGACTACTTCCATCTGCCCACCGCCGCCATCCTGCTCTACGACGCCAAGGGCGAGCGTTTCTGCGTGCGCAGCCAGGTAGGCTGGGACCCGGGCGCGGAGAAGCTGAGCTTCGTCCTGGGCCAGGGCCTGCAGGGCGCGGCCGCCCGCCTCAAGCGCCCGCTCTACGTCCCTGACGTGGCCCGCGACCCCCGCTACATCGCGACCGCCGCCAGCACGCGTTCCCAGGTGGCCATCCCCCTGATGCTGCGCGACCAGGTGGTGGGCATCCTGGACTGCCAGAGCGACGAGCCCGCGCACTTCGATTCCGAGACCCTCGACCTGCTCACCCTGTTCTCCACCCAGGCCTCCATCGCCCTGCAGAACGCACGCCTGTACTCGCTGGAGCGGCGGCGCGCCCAGCAACTGGAGGCCATCAACGCCATCACCAGCCAGACCACGGCGGTGCTGGACCTGGATGAATTGCTGGCCACCGTCGGACGACTCCTGCTGGAGTCCTTCCACAACTTCGACGAGGTGGCGGTGCTGCTCTGGGAAGAGGACAAGCTGGTGGTGCGCGCCTTCGAAGGCAAGCTCACCCCCATCTTCGAGCGCGGCGCGGTCCTGCCGCCGGGCTTGGGCCTCTCCTGGCAGGCGCTGTCGGCCCGCAAGACCATCGTCGCCAACAACGTTCCCGCCATGGCCGGCTACGTGGCCGGCTTTCAGGAGGCGGTCTCGGAGATCTGCCTGCCCCTGATCTCCTTCGGGCAGACGGTGGGGGTCCTGGTGCTGGAGAGTGCGCGCGCCAACGCCTTCGAGGAGGCCGACGCCCAGCCCCTGGAGTCGGTCGCCGACATCGTGGCCACCGCCATCCAGAACGCCCGCTACTTCGACCGCGTGCGCCAGCTCGCCTTCCTGGACGGGCTCACCGGCATCTTCAATCGCCGCCACTTCGAGCAGCGCATGTCGGAGGAGCTGGGCCGCTCCGACCGCTATCCCTCCGGGTGGTCCATGATCATGATCGACATCGACCACTTCAAGAAACTCAACGACGAGTTCGGCCACCTGCTGGGCGACGAGGTATTGCGCCAGGTCTCCGCTTTGCTGGCCCAGCAGTTGCGCGCCCCCGACGTGGTCTGCCGCTACGGCGGCGAGGAGTTCGCCATCCTGCTGCCGGAGACTACCGGCCAGGGCGCCAGGAACGTGGCCGAGAAGCTGCGCCGGGCCATCGAGAGCTTCCACTTCCCCGGGGTGCCGCGGCCGGTGACGGTGAGCGCCGGCCTGGCCGAGTTTCCCAAGAACGGCAAGACCCGCGACGAGCTGGTCAAGGCTGCCGACGCCGCCCTCTATGTCGCCAAGCAGGGCGGCAGAAACCGCGTCTTCGCCGCCAGCGAGGTCAAGAAGCTGTTTGCCTGAGGCCTGGCCCGTCCTCCTTCCTAATAGCGGTTGCCAAATCCCGTCCCAGACCTGAGAATTAGCGGTTACCCACTCCCCCGAAAGGACATCAGGCCCCATGGGTTCTGCGGTTGCCCCCACCGGTCCCTCGACCCGGAAGGTCCTCGCTCGGGTGGCCTTGGTCGGCGTCGAGGAGCCTATCACCAATATCCTGCGCGACTGCTTCCGCCAGTTCAACATCAGCATCCTGAACCTGGGCGACGACGCCGCGGGGCGCATGCACAAGGAGAAGTTCGAGGGCTGCGTGCTGCGCCTGGACGATTCCGCCATTCCGGTGCTGGAGGCGGCCCGCTCCTCCCCCTCCAACAAGCGCCTGGTGGTTTTCGGCATCTCCAAGGGGACGCAGCAGGCCCTGCGCTACTCCCGCTACGGCATCAATGCCATCTTCGAGGAGCCGGTGGAGCGGCAGTCGGCGCTGCGCACGGTGCGTTCCGCCCACCTGCTGGTGCTGCACGAATTGCGCCGCTACGTCCGCATCCCCATGGTGGTCGAGGTCCAGGTGGAGGCCGAAGGCCGCCGCTACTCTGCTTCCACCCGCGAGATCAGCGCCGGAGGAATGTCTCTGTTCCCGACCGACAAGCTACCCACCACCGGCGTCTACCAGCTCACCTTCACCCTTCCCGACACCCCCAAGACCGTGGTCTATGCCTCCCTGTGCTGGCGCGCCGAGGCTGAGGGCATGGTAGGCATGCGCTTCGATGCCAACGACAACCGCCGCTTCGAGGTGCGCAAGTGGATCGACGATTTTCTGGACATCCACTAACGCTTCTGCGACCCTAATCGCTTCGCCCTCATGCCCAGCCCCACTGTCCAGCTCGAGAAGGTGCGCAAGAGCTACGACCACTTCGTGGCCGTGGACGATCTTTCCTTCCAGATCCTGCCCGGGACCATCTACGGCCTGCTCGGCCCCAACGGCGCCGGCAAGACCAGCAGCCTGCGCATGATGATCGGCATCACCGTGCCCGACGCCGGCCAGGTGCGGCTCTTCGGCGAGCCCTTCCAGCGCGGCCACCTGCGCCGCGTCGGCTACCTCCCCGAGGAGCGCGGCCTCTACAAGAAGATGAAGGTGCTGGAGCAATTGGTCTTCCTGGGCGAGATCCGCGGCTTGAACGCGCGCGACGCCGCGGCGCGCGCCCGCCGCTGGTGTGAGCGCCTGGAACTGGCCGCCTGGATGCCCAAGAAGGTCGAGGAACTCTCCAAGGGCATGCAGCAGAAGGTGCAGTTCATCGCCGCCCTGCTGCACGAGCCCGAACTGATCATGATGGACGAGCCCTTCGCCGGCCTCGACCCGGTCAACGCC
>DASPRL010000095.1 GCA_035624475.1 Terriglobales bacterium | reverse complement strand
CTTACCACTTCGATCTCGAAGGTGATGCCGAGCTGCAGCGCCTTCTGCAACTGGGCGGCGCCCTGGGCCTGCGTCCTCCCAAGCTGACGGCCGCGGGCGGCGCCCGGGTCAGCCTCCAGGTGGACGGCCGCTGGAACGGCTTTAGCGCTCCCCTACTCACCGGCAGCGCCCAGTTGCATAACGTGGCCGCCCAGATGAAAGGAGTCGTCGCTCCCGTGCAAGTCTCGTCCGCGGCCCTGGTCCTCACCGAGAATCGAGTCAGCGTGCAGAAGCTGGCGGCCGCGCTGGGCGGGACCGGGATCAGCTTCACGGGCTCGCTGGAGCTGGCGCGGGGATGCGATCCCCTGCCCAGTTGCCCGGCCACCTTCGACCTGCACGCGGGCACGGTGGCGCTGGACGAGCTGAACCGCGTGCTCAATCCGCAGCTCCGGCCCAAGAGCTGGTTCCTGCTGGGTCCGCCGGCCTTCGAGAGCAACCTGTCCCAGCTGAAGGCCCAGGGAACGATCGCGGTGGACCGGCTGCTGATCAAGTCGGTGGCCGCCACCCGGGTCGAGGCCCGGGTGCAGATCGCCGGCGCCCGCGTGGACCTCACCCACGTGCAGGCCCAGCTCCTGGGCGGCCGGCACCGCGGCGAGTGGCACGCCGACTTCACCGGGCGTGTGCCCATGTATTCCGGGAGTGGGAGCGTGGAAGGGGCTTCGCTCGCCGAAGTAGCGCTGGCCATGCGCGATCCCTGGGCCGCCGGCACCGCCGGCGGCAGCTACCGGCTGACCCTGTCGGGCTGGAGCGCCCCCGAGCTGGTGTCCTCGCTGGCGGGCTCCATGGACTTCGAGTGGCGCGGCGGGGTGCTGCGCCACCTGGTGCTGGGAGGGGCGCGCGATCCCGTGCGCTTCCAGCGCTTCGCCGGCCACGCCCTGCTGCGCGACTCGACCTTCACCCTGTCCGGCTGCCGCCTGGAGACGCCGCAGGGCAGCTTCACGGTCAGCGGCACCGCTTCGCTGGGCCGCCAACTGGAGCTGCGGCTGGGGCGCGAGCGCGGACCCGGCTACAGCGTCAGCGGCTCCCTCGCCCGGCCACGGGTGAAGCCCTCTTCGCCACCCGCCGCCCAGGCCGAACTGCGTCCGTGAGGCAGCTTCCCCACCCTTGTGTTATGTTCTAAGACTCGTTGCTGCACTCCTGGTGTCCCCATGTTCCGCTTCCAATACCGCGACCTGCGTCCCTCGGCCGCCGCCGAGAAGGCCATGCTGTCCTGGATCGAGCGCCTGGAGCAGGAGTTCTCCAGCAGCGACCTGGAGCACCGCAGCCAGGTGGTGCGCGACGCGTTGCACGAACTCTACCTGGGCCGGCCCTACTTCCCGCCCGACCCCAACTCGCCCCTGGCCCTGCAGGCGCTGGTACACAGCTTCGATCCGCGCAACGCCACCCTGGAGCCCGAGTACTACGGCGACGTGGACGCGGCCCGCTACGCCGAGCGCAAGCCCCTGATCTGGTTCTGGATGATGTTCGACCGCTCGCCCGCCGGGCTGAATCACTGGCTGGGCTTCCGGGTGCGCTCGATGATCGCCCGCCACGTCCTCAAGCACCTGGGCAAGAACGTGAAGATCTTCCACGGGGTCGAGATCTCCTTCGGCTACAACCTCACCATCGAGGACAACTGCGTCATCCACAAGTACGTGCTGCTGGACGACCGCGGCGAGATCGTGATCCGCGAGGGCAGCTCCATCTCCGACTACGCCAACGTCTACTCGCATGCGCACGACCTGGCCGACTCGATGCTCATCGCCAACCAGCGCACCGAGATCGGCCCGCGCGCCCGCATCACCTACCACGCCACCGTGCTGAGCGGGGTGAAGGTGGGCGAGCACGGCCTGGTGGGCTCCATGGGCGTGGCTTCCAAGAACGTGGAGCCCTACCACATCGTGGCCGGGGTCCCGGCCAAGACGGTGAAGGTCAAGCCCAACGCGCCGCCGGCGCCCGCAGGTCCCGACGCTGCCAAGACCTGAGCCGCCCAAAATGCGGGTGCGGCCGTGGTACCATCAATCACCGGAATGCAGCCGCAGCAGATCGCCATCATCATCTTCCAGATCGCGGTGTTCCTGTTCGCGATCAGCGTGCACGAGTCGGCCCACGCCTGGGTGGCGTGGCGTCGCGGCGATCCCACCGCGCGCATGCTGGGGCGCATCTCTCTGAACCCCATCCGCCACATCGATCCGGTGGGCACGGTGGTGCTCCCGGCCATCGCCCTGTTCACCGGTCTGCCCATGATCGGCTGGGCCAAGCCGGTTCCCGTGAACCCGCTGAACTTCCGCAACCACGTGCTGGACGACGTCCTGACCTCGGTGGCCGGGCCGGTCAGCAATTTCATGGTGGCCACGGCCGCGGTCTTCGCCATGGCCCTGATCGCGCTGCTTCCCGGCGGGCGCGACGCGGTGCCCGGGGTGGTGGCGGGCTACGACACCGGCTCAGTATGGGTGCCGGTGGTGCTGTTCTTCTACCTCTCCATCCACATCAACGTGCTGCTGGCCATCTTCAACCTGATCCCGGTGCCGCCACTGGACGGCAGCCACGTGCTGCGCCATTTTCTCTCCGAGCCGGCGCGCCGCTTCTATGACACCTTCGGGATGGTGGGCTTGCTGGCGCTGGTGCTGTTCGGCGGACGCTTCCTGCACGTGCTGATCGCGCCCGTTCTCGGCCTTTTCGATTCCATACTGATGAGATTGTGATGGCCCGACCCAACAAGAAACCCCGCGTCCTGAGCGGCATGCGTTCCACCGGCAAGCTCCACCTGGGCAACTTCGTGGGCGCCCTCGACAACTGGGTGCGCCTGCAGGACGCCTACGACTGCTTCTTCTTCATCGCCGACTGGCACGCCCTCACCACCGACTACGCCGACACCGCGCTGGTGAAGCAGAACTCCCTGGAAGTGGTGATCGACTGGCTGGCCGCCGGGCTGGACCCGGAGAAGGCCACGCTGTTCATCCAGTCGCACGTGCCCCAGCACGCCGAACTGCACCTGCTGCTCTCCATGATCACGCCCCTGGGCTGGCTGGAGCGCGTCCCCACCTACAAGGAGCAGATCGCCAACCTGCAGAGCAAAGACCTGAACACCTACGGTTTCCTGGGGTATCCCCTGCTGCAGGCCGCCGACATCTTAGTCTACCGCGCCGACTACGTGCCGGTGGGCGAGGACCAGGTGCCGCACGTGGAACTGACGCGCGAGGTGGCGCGCCGCTTCAACCAGTTCTACCCGCGCGGCCGCGCCTATGTGTTCCCCGAGCCCCAGCCCCTGCTCACGCCCTCGCCCAAGCTTCCCGGCACCGATGGGCGCAAGATGTCGAAGTCGTACGGCAACACCATTCTGCTCAGCGAGCCCGAAGACAGCCTCCGGAGCAAACTGAAGACCATGGTCACCGACCCGGCGCGCATCCGCCGCACCGACCCGGGCAATCCCGACGTGTGCCCGGTCGGCGACCTGCACAAGATCTTCAGCGACAAGGAGACCCTGGCCCAGGTCAACCAGGGCTGCCGCGGCGCCTCCATCGGCTGCATCGAGTGCAAGGGCTGGCTGGCCGACCACGTGGTGGAAGCGCTGCGCCCCATCCAGGAGCGCCGCGCCAAGTACGAGCAGGAGCCCAAGCTGGCCTGGGAGATCCTGGAGACGGGCTCGATCAAAGCTCAGAAGCAGGCCGAAGCCACCATGCAGGAGGTGCGCGAGTGCATGCACATCTCCAGCGAATACGAGACGCCCCCCGAGGACGGGGGCAAGAAGTAACCCACCATGGCCGAGCCTACGCAACCCGCGGCGCAACCGGCGAAGAGCGCGAGCGACTTCCCCTTCGCGGTCACCGTGGGCACGGTGTACGACGGCCCGCTGGACCTGCTGCTCGACCTCATCCGCCGCCAGGACATCGACATCTACGACATCCCTATCGCCAGGATCACCGCCCAGTACCTGGCCTACATCGAGAGCCTGAAGCAGCTCGACGTGAACGTGGCCGCGGAGTTCATCTACATGGCCTCGCTGCTCATCCACATCAAGAGCAAGATGCTGCTGCCGCGCGATCCCACCGCGCCCCCCGAGGAGGCCGGCGACCCGCGCGAAGAGCTGATCCAGCGCCTGCTGGAGCACGAGAAGTTCAAGAACGCCGCCCAGATGCTGCTGCAGAAGCAGCAACTGGAAGACGCGGTATGGTCCAACCCCGCCCTCAAGGAGTTCCAGGACGCGGAGGGCACCGAGCCCGAGCTGGCCACCGACATCGTGGACCTGGTGCGCACCTTCCGCCAGATCCTGGAGCGCGCCAAGGCCCGGCCCGTGCTCGAGGTCAACGAGGACACGGTCACGGTGGCGCAGATGATCGACTACGTGCGCCGGCGGCTACTGCTGGAGGACCGTCCCGTCCGCCTGCACAGCCTGCTGCAGCACACGCGCTCGCGCAACGCCCTCATCGCCGCTTTCCTCGCCCTGCTGGAGATGGTGCGCCTGCAGGCCATCCTGGTGCGCCAGGACAAGATCTTCGGTGACATCGTCATCAAGAAACATACAATGTTCGATACCGTCTTCGGAGAGGACACGCCCGTGCGCGACGACTGGCGCTGATCCGGCGAGACAAGGGACCCATGAGCCTGAAAGCCAAACTGGAAGCCGTCGTTTACGCCGCCGAAGAGCCGGTCAGCGTGGAGCAGATGGCGCGCCTGCTGAAGGACGAGATCGCCGCCGAAGAGGGCTTCGATCCCAAGGAGGAGGGCGCGCTCGCCCGCGTCAAGGCCCGCATCCGCTCGGCGCTGGAAGGACTGGTGGCCGACTACCAGGCCGCCGAGCACGGCGTGGAGATCCGCCAGGTGGCGGGCGGCTTCCGCATGTCGACCAAGCCTGAGCACCACGAGGCGGTGCGCGCCTTTGCCAAGAGCCTGAAGGCGCCGGTCCGCCTCTCCCTGCCCGCCCTGGAGACGCTCTCCGTGATCGCCTACAAGCAGCCCATCACCGTCCCCGAGATCAACGAGATCCGCGGCGTGGACGCCAGCGCCGTCATCGGCACGCTGCTCGACCGCAAGCTCATCACCACCGCCGGGCGCAAGCAGGTGATCGGACGTCCCATCCTCTACAAGACCACCAAGGACTTCTTGCTGCGCTTCGGGCTGAAGGACGTGAGCGACCTGCCCAGCATGGAAGAGTTCGAGAAGCTGGCCGGCGGCTCGGAGCAGGCTGAGCTGTTCGCCGCCCAGGCCGACGCCACCGGCGTCCCCGGCGGCGCGGAGGAGAAGTCCGAAGCGGACTCGGAGAGCACTCCTGTCTGATAAGCTCCCGGTGAAGGCCGCCCACTGCCCCTGCCATGTCTCTTGAGCGCCTGCAGAAGATCATCGCCGCCGCCGGCCTAGCCTCCCGCCGCAAGGCCGAGCAGCTCATCAGCTCCGGGCTGGTCAGCGTGAACGGCGAGATCGTCAGCCAACTGGGCGCCAAGGCCGACCCCGAGCGCGACCACATCCGCGTCGGCGGCAAGCTGCTGCGCGGTCCCCAGCGCCACGTCTATTTTTTGCTCAACAAACCGCGCGGCTACGTCACCACGGTCACCGATCCCGAGGGTCGGCCCACGGTCATGGAGCTGATGCGGGCGGCGGGAGCGCGCCTCTATCCCGTCGGTCGGCTGGACTACGACAGCGAGGGCCTGCTGCTCATGACCAACGACGGCGACCTCACCTACCGCCTGATGCACGCCGCCTCGCACGTCCCCAAGACCTACCAGGTGAAGGTCAGCGGCAAGCCGGGGGAGGCGGAGCTGGGGAAGCTGCGCGCCGGGATCTTCCTGCCGGCGCGGCCGCCCAAGCCTGGGCAGGGCGGCGGCGACCGCAGCCGCAAGAGCGCTCCGGCCCGCATCCGCCTGCTGCGCGACGCCGAGAACCCGTGGTACGAGGTCACGCTCATCGAAGGACGCAATCGCCAGATCCGCCGCATGTTCGAGCAGATCGGCCACCACGTGGAGAAGATCAAGCGCGTGGCTTACGGGCCGCTGCAACTGGACGTGGCTCCCGGCGAGTTCCGCCCGCTGCAGCCGGCCGAGGTGGCGCGCCTGCGCGCCCTGGCGGGCGCCGGCCGTGGTCCGCGAAGCACTTCGCGCTGACACGCCCGCCGTGATACAAAAGAGCTTCCGCATGAGCCGATTCGACAAGCTGGTCCCCGAGTTTGTCCGCAGCCTGGCGCCCTACAAGCCGGGCAAACCCATCCGCCAGGCCGAGCGCGAGAGCGGCGTCCGCTGCATCAAGATGGCCTCCAACGAGAACCCCTTCGGGCCGTCGCCCAAGGCGCTGGAAGCCATCCGCGCCGCCGCCGCCGAGGTCCATCTCTATCCCGACATGGACACGGTCGAGCTGCGCACCAGGCTGGCCGAGCGCCACCATCTGCAGCCCGACCAGGTGGTGCTGGCCGACGGCTCCACCGCCCTGCTCGACCTGCTGGGCCGGGTGCTGCTGGCGCCGGGACGCAACGCCATTACCAGCGAGCGCTCCTTCATCGTCTATCCCATCGCCACGCGGGCGGCGGGCGGCAAGCTGCTCACGGTGCCCATGAAGGACGACGGCTTCGACCTGGACGCCGTCGCCGCCGCCATCAACCCCGACACCCGCCTGGTCTTCATCGCCAATCCCAACAATCCCACCGGGACGCTGCTCCCGGCTTCGGCGGTGGACCGCTTCCTGGAGCGCGTCCCGGAGCACGTGCTGGTGGTGCTGGACGAGGCCTACTGCGACTTCGGCGCTCACTTCGCGAGCACCCGCGGCCTCGACTACTCCCACTCCCTGGACTACGTGCGCCAGGGACGGAACGTGGTGGTGCTGCGCACCTTTTCCAAGGCTCACGGCTTGGCGGGGCTGCGCCTGGGCTATGGCTTCGGCCCGCCCGAACTGTTGCAGTATCTGGCCTGCGTGCGCACTGCGTTCTCGGTCTCCGCCATCGCCGAGGCCGCCGGTCTGGCCGCCCTGGAGGACGAGGCGCACATCCGCAAGACGGTGGAGAACAACGCCGCCCAGGCGCCCTGGCTGACCCAGCAGCTCGACCAGATGGGCTTCCGCACCATCCCCACCTTCGCCAACTTCATCTACTTCGACGTCGGAGAAGACGCCGTCGGCGTGGCCAAGCGCATGCAGGCCAACGGCGTGATCGTGCGCCCGCTGGCTGCGTGGGGCGCGCCCACCGCCATCCGCGTCACCGTCGGCACTGCCGAGCAGAACCGCGCCTTCCTGGCCGCCCTGCAGAAGTCCACTGCCCGCGCTGCCGTCGGGTGAGCCAGGCTGAAATTTCGTCCCAAGTCCCTAACCTCGCACCCCTCGGCACGTCTATCGGCTCAAGGGGGATTGCCATGTCCAAGAAGATCCTGCTTTTCGTTCTGGCGGTGGGCGCCGCCGGGCTGTGGCTGAACACGCCCGCCCGGGCCGGACATCGTTGGAGTCACTCCTCGGTCAACATCCGCACCCGCGACAGCGGCGCCTGGGACGACTGCCAGGCCCGCTATGACGTCAGCTTCGACGACCAGGACGCCTATCGCGCCCAGGAGCAGCAGACCCTGGCGCACTCCTCTTTCTCCACCCTGCGCGTGCACGACCTGAGTAACAACGGCGTGGTGGTGCACGGCTGGGACAAGCCCGACGTCCAAGTCACCGTGTGCAAGGCCGTGGCTGCCTCCAGCCAGGGCGAAGCCGATGGGCTGCTGCGCCAGATCAAGCTCCAGGTCAACCAGGGCGACGTCACGGTCCAGGGCGTGCCCGACGACCATGGCGTCTGGATCGGCCTGCTCATCCAGGTGCCCCGCGGCATCGCTATGCAGGTGAGCGTCCACAACGGCCCACTCAGCATCCAGGACGTCGAGGGCACGGTCGGCGCCGAGAGCCTGAACGGGCCTATCTCCCTGCGGCATTGCGCGGGGACGATCGACGTTTCCGCGCAGAACGGCCCGGTCGCCCTCAAGCAAGGCCGCGGCAAGGTCCGCATCGACTTGCAGAATGGCCCGCTGGACGTGGAGCTGGAGCCGCAAGCCTGGCAGGGAGAGGGCCTGGTGGCGCATACCGAGAACGGCCCCCTGAGCGTGACGCTCCCTCAGAACTACCGCTCCGGCGTGGAGGTGGACGCGAGCTGGCACAGCCCCTTCCGCTGCCGCCTGGACGCTTGCAGCGGCGCGGTCAAGGACTGGGACAACGCGGGCCGGAGCCGCAGCATCCGTTTGGGGCCTTCGGGCGCGCCCACCGTGGTACGCATCTCCACCGTCAACGGCCCGGTCAGCATCGGCTCCACGGAGTTCTGACTACGACGAGAGCATGGGCAGCCGCGCGGCGCCGATCAGGCCCGCGTCGCTGCCCAGCCGGGCGCGGCTGATCACCGTCTTGGGACCCGGCGCCTTCGACTCCGGGGCGGTCGCGCGGTAGACGAGCGAGCGCTTCGGCACCTCGTCCATCATGGCGGGTGCGAAGGCTTCCCAGGCATCCGCCACCCCGCCTCCCACGACGTACACGGGCAGATTCAGCAGGTTGATGAGCCCGGCCAGAGCGACCCCCAGCGCACGTCCGGCGAGCCTGTAGACCTCCTGCGCCGGGCGGTCGCCCTGCTGCGCCAGGTCGAAGACGGACCTGGCAGTGAGATCGCCGGCCTCCTGCAGCCATGCCAGCTCCGGCGCCTTGCCGCCGGCAATGGCTTCGCGCGCCAGCCGCACCACCGCCGAGGCCGAAGCGTACTGCTCCAGGCAGCCGTAGCTGCCGCAGCCGCAGGGATGGCCGTCGCGCTGCACGTTGATGTGCCCGGGCTCGCCCGCCATGCCGCGC
>DASPRL010000094.1 GCA_035624475.1 Terriglobales bacterium | reverse complement strand
AAGCCGTCGCCCGCCTGGGCCTGCGTCACGCCGTGGTCACCAGCGTGAACCGCGACGACGACAATCTGGGCGGCGCCCGCATCTTCGCCCTCACCATCCAGGAGATCCGCCGCCAGGCTCCGGGCTGCCGCGTCGAGGTGCTCATCCCCGACTTCCAGGGCGACGAAGCCTCGCTGCGCGCCGTGCTCGACGCCCGCCCCGATGTCCTCAACCACAACACCGAGACCGTGCCCCGGCTCTATCCCGTGGCGCGGTCGGGCGCCCGCTATCCGCGCACCCTGGAGCTGCTGCGCCGCGTGAAGGAGTTCGTTCCGGGCATGATCTCCAAGACCGGGGTGATGGTGGGCCTGGGCGAGACCGTCCCGGAACTGTTGGAAGTCTTCCGCGACCTGGCCGCGGAGAAGGTGGACATCCTCACCGTCGGTCAATACCTGAGCCCTTCGAAGAACCACCTGCCCATCAAGCGTTACTACACTCCCGACGAGTTCCGCTCCCTGAAGGAAGAGGCGCTGGCGATGGGCTTCCGCCACGTGGAATCCGGCCCGCTGGTGCGCTCCAGCTACCACGCCCACGAACAGGCCCAGACCATCGGGTGATCTGGTGATCGGGTCATCGGGTGATCTGCCCTTGGTGTCTTTCAATGACCCGATGACCCGATCATCCGATGTCCCGATGCAAAAAAGCCCGGGGCCGAAGCCCCGGGGTGCGAGAGAGGAGCGATGCTAGGCGGGCCTGGGTCTTGCTAACTCCTAACTACCAGCTACTAACTACTTCTTCTCCACCACCACCGTCCCAGTCATGCGCGGATGCACGGTGCAGAAGTACTTGTAAGTCCCGGGCTGGTCGAAGGTGTGTGAATACTGCTCGTCGGTGTCCATGGCCTTGGAGTGGAAGGCCATGTCGCTGGCGGCCACAGTGTGAGGCACGTCGTCGGCGTTGGTCCAGGTCACGGTCGCGCCCGCCGGCACCGTGATGCTCTGCGGCGTGAAGCTGTAATTGTCGATCTCGACGGTGTACTTGGCCGCCGCGGCTTCCTTGGACCCGGCTGGGGCCGTCTGGCAGGCCGCCAGTACGATGACGGCCAGTGCCAGGCCGGTCGCCGATAGCTTGAACGCCAAAGTCGTCTTCATGGCTTACCTCCTGGGTTGAGCGCTCCGCGCCTACACGGCGAGCACGGAATCGGTGATGGCCAGCGCGTGCCGGCCGCGCACGAAGTTCACGTCGGTCACGCCCAGCAGCGTGCGCAGCTGGCCTTCCGGCACCTTCATCGGCCCCGGCGAGGGCGCCTTCCCCGGCTCGGGCTGCGGGAAGGCGGTGGACATGGCGGTGTGGAAGGTCACGTTGCCCTCCACCTTGCGCATGCTCTGGTGGATGTGGCCGTTCAGCACCGTGACCGAGCCGAACTTCTTCAGATAGGAGAGCGCCTGGGCGCTGTCGTCGGTGGCCCAGCCCCACTCGGGGTAGACCGTCCACAGCGGGATGTGGGCGAACACCACGATGGGCGTGCTCCTGCCGAGGTGCTTCACGTCCTTCTCCAGCCACTCCAGTTGCTCGTGACCGAGGTCGCCCAGGCCGCCCGCCTTCAGGTTGAGCACGTTGACCAGCCCGATGAAGTGCACGCCCTTCTGCTCGAAACTGTACCAGCCGTCTCCCGTCGCGCCTTTGCCGAAGCGCTCCCGGTACTGCTTGCCGTTGTCGTTGAGCACATCGTGCTCGCCGGGGACGTAGTGGATGCGGCCGGTCTTCAGGCTCTTCAGGTTCTGCTCCAGGAGATCGAACTCGGCATCCTTGGAGAGGTGGGTCAGGTCGCCGGTGTGCAGCACGAACTCCGGCGGCGTGGGCAGGGCGTTGATCTTGGTGATGGCCTCTTGCAGGGTGGCGACCACGTCGGGGTTGGCGGGCTTGTTGAAGCCGATGTGGCTGTCGCTGATCTGCACGAAGCTCAGTTCGCCCTTCATGGCGGCCGCGCTGTGGCGGTCCATCTGGCTGAGGGCGAAGGACTTCAGCACCCCGCCCTGGAGCACGCAGAAGGCCCCGGCGCCCGCCCAGGCCATGCACTTCAGAAAGCCGCGGCGGTCCACCCCGTCGTGGCTGTGGTCGTGGAGGATGAGGTCGTCGGCCATGTTCCACCCTTTCGCCAAGCCGCGTCGCTGCATCTGCAGCCTGCGCTAACGCTAACCACGCGGCGCGAGTCTTATTCCCCGGAGGCGTGGCTGCCAGTCGCGACTTTTTTGCGTCTCCGGCGGGAATAAAACGTCCAACACTTTGTTCTGGAGGATGCGTGGTGTCCCAGGAAGCCTTCCAAGGCGGCGGGTTCGAGGAGCTGGCCATGCCGCTCTTCGACGCCCTCTTCAACTTCGCCTGCTGGCTCACCCGCAACCGCGAGGAGGCCGAAGACCTGGTGCAGGAAACCTACGTCAAGGCGCTGCGTGGCTTCGGCTCCTTCCAGCCGGGCACCAATTTCCGCGCCTGGATCTTCCGCATCCTGCGCAACACCTTCCTCACCTCGCGCTCGGGCCTCGCCGCCACCCGCACCGTGCCGCTGGAGGAAGAGCAGGCGGAGCCGCCGGCGCTGGTCGAGGAGCGCACCCCCGAAGACGTCCTGCTGGCCCTGGGCAGCGCCGCGCAGTTGCACCGCGCCCTGGACGAGCTGCCGGTGATCTTTCGCGAGGTGCTGTTGCTGGTGGACGTGGAAGAGATGAGCTACCAGGAGGCAGCGGAGTCGCTGGCCATCCCCATCGGCACGGTGATGTCGCGGCTGGCGCGCGCGCGCCGCGCCGTGCGTGCCTCCCTCGCAGCCCGGGAGGCGGTGCGATGAGCTGCGCTGCCTGGCTCGCCCAGCACGATCGCCTGGCCGACGGCGAGCTGCCGCCCGCCGAAGCCGCCGCCCTGGCGGCTCACCTGCGCGGCTGCGGCGAGTGCACCGCCGAGGTCGTCGCCCGCCTGGAGATGAAGCGGGCGGTGCGCGCCGCCGGGCGCGCCTACGCTCCCAGCGCCGAGTTCCGCGAGCGCGTGCGGCGGAGCATCGCCGTGCCGCCACGGCGCAGTCGGTTCCGCGGATGGGTGCCTGCCCTGGCCACGGCGGCCGCGTTCTTGGTGGTGGTCGTCGTGGGTTCAGCCTGGTGGGCGCAGCAGCAACGGCAACGGCAAGCGTTGGCCGAGATCGTGGACCTGCACGTCTCCAACCTGGCCGGCAGCAGTCCCGTGGACGTGGTCTCCAGCGACCGCCACACCGTCAAGCCCTGGTTCGCCGGCCGCCTGCCCTTCACCTTCGACCTGCCCGAGTTGGCGGGCTCCCCCTTCACCCTGATAGGCGGCCGCGTGGCCTACTTCCACGAGACCGCGGGCGCGCTCCTGCTCTTCCAGGTTCGCCAGCACAGGATCTCGGTCTTCATCTTCCCGGAGCGCGCCCACGTGGCGGCCGTGCCCGCCTCCGCGACGGAGATGAACTTCCACGTCACCAGTTGGGACCAGGGCGGCTTGCACTACCTCGCCATCACCGACGCCAGCCCCGGCGACCTCGCCGCCCTCCAGGCCCTGCTGCTACGTGCTCACTGAAGTGGACAGTGGATAGTGAATGGTGAATAGAAAAAAGGAACCGGCGCGGATCATCTCCGCGCCGGCGGCTTCTTGGGCCAGGTTCTTTCTATCCACTATCCGCTATTCACTATCCACTGCTCTTACCACACCCGGCACTGCTTCTCCGGGTACATGGGCTGGCCCTTCTTGCAACTGAACGCCTTGGCGAACTCGGGCATGTTGCTGACCACACCGTTCACCCGGTCATGGCCGGGGGAGTGCGGGTCCACCTTAGCGCGCAGGGCCGCAACCTGCGGAGTCTGGTTCTGGCACCACACCTGGCTCCAGCCCAGGAAGACCAGTTGCTGCGGCGTGAAGCCCTCATAGGGGGGCTGGGGGTCGGTCTTGAGCGTGTCTTCCAGCGCCATATAGGCGATGCGCAGGCCGCCGTTGTCGGCGGTGTTCTCGCCCAGGGTGAGCCGGCCGTTCAGCTTGACGTCCTTGGCGGGATCGGAGGGGTCCTTCACGGCGGTGAAGCCCGAATACTCGTCGGCCACGCAGGTGGCCCGCTCCTCGAACTTCTTGCCGTCCTCGTCGGTCCACCAGTCGCTCATGTTGCCCTTGACGTCGAACTTGCGGCCCTCGTCGTCGAAGCCGTGGGTGAGTTCGTGCCCGATCACCGCCCCGATGCCGCCGAAGTTCAGTCCCAGCGGCTGGTCCTTGCTGAAGAAGGGCAACTGCAGGATGCCGGCGGGGAAGTTGATGTCGTTCATCTGCGGGTTGTAGTAGGCGTTGACCGTGGGCGGCGTCATGCCCCACTCCTTGTGGTCCACCGGCTGCCCGATCTTGTTCAGGTCGCGGTGGATCTCGAAGCTGGCGCCCCGCCGCGCGTTGCCCAGCAGGTCGGTGCGCTCCACCTTGACGCTGCTGTAGTCGCGCCAGTTGTCCGGGTAGCCGATCTTGTTGGCGATTCCCTGCAGCTTCACCATGGCCTGCTGCTTGGTGGTCTCTGACATCCAGTCCAGGCCCTGGATGTCCTCGCCCAGCGCCTTCTCCAGCGCCATCACCATCTTCAGGGTCGACGCCTTGCTCGCACCAGGGAAGGCCACGGCCACGTACTTCTGCCCCAAGGCCTCGCCCAGCG
>DASPRL010000093.1 GCA_035624475.1 Terriglobales bacterium | reverse complement strand
CGTGGCCGAGTTCATCTTTGAGCACGCCGAGCAGCCTCCCGTCGAAGAGGCTCCGCCTCCACCTCCGCCGCCACCCCCACCCCCGCCCCCTCCGGCTCCCAAGGCGGTGCCCAAGCCCAAACCGGCCCCGCCTCCCAAGGTAGCGCCCGCCCCGCCACCTCCTCCACCGCCACCTCCCAAGGTGGTGCCCGCGCCACCGCCCCCGCAGTCTCCTCCGCCGCCCGTGGCGGCGGCCGCCTCCGGGGACGTGCTGGGCAGCCTGGTCTCCGACCTGGAGCAGTCGTTGGGCAGCGATTTCGCTTTTGGCGGCGGCCCCGCGGAGCCGGCGCCTCCGCCAGCGGCCAAGGCCCCGCCGCCTCCTGCGGCAGTCGTCCCTGTGGCCGCGGCGGCTGCGCCTCCGGCGGCTGCGGCGGCCATGCCCCACGAGGCCGCCTCCGTCCTCACCGACATGTTCGCCGAGTTCAAGGAGGACGTCGAAGAGAGCGCCGGCGAAGCCGAAGACCCCGACACCCACTACAACCTGGGCGTCGCCTTCAAGGAGATGGGGCTGCTCGACGAGGCCATCGGCGAGCTGCAGAAGGTCTGCCACGCCATCGACAAGGGTTATCCCTTCAGCCAGGTCATGCAGGCCTACACCTGGCTGGCCAACTGCTTCCTGGAAAAAGGTGTACCCCAGGCCGCCATCAAGTGGTACGAGAAGGCCCTCAAGGTCCCGGGACTGGAGGAGGACAGCCGCCTGGCCGTCTATTACGAGCTGGCCTCTGCCCATGAGGCCGCCGGCAACCGCAAAGCCGCCCTCGACAACTTCATGGAAGTCTACGGCTCCAACATCGACTATCGTGACGTCGCCGAGCGCATCAAGGCTCTGAAAGCCTAGAGCCCTGCCGATGGCTTCGTCTCCCCCACCCAGCCGGCCCGCCCAGTCTCCCGCGCCTTCGCCGCCCGGAACGGACTCGCCTGCCGCGACCCGGGCCCAGAGCGGGCCCGGCGGTCATCACGTCCCCATCTGGCTGCAGCGGCTCTCCCTGTTCACCTTCGTCCTGTTTTGCATGGTGGTGGGCATGACCTTGGTGGTGCTGCCCTGGACCTCGCAGTGGACGGACCACACCCTGCTGGCCCGGTGGCCGGGCCTGCGCGCCTTCCTGCAGCAGGGCTTCGTGCGCGGCGCCGTCTCCGGGCTGGGCCTGCTTGATCTCTGGTTCGGCATCTGGGAGGCTCTCCACTACCGCGAGGCGCCCCACCCCTAGCCCGGGGCACTTCCCCGCCGCCCCGCCGCCGCCTTTAGAATAGAATCCACGGCAGCGGGAGGAAGCCGGACCGTCGCTATGGCAAACGAACCCACCCTGGGGCCTGCGCCCCTGGCCTACGAGAACAAGGGCTTTCTCGACAGCCCCGACGCCCGCATCCTGCGCCTGCTGGCGGAATACAACGAGCCCCTCTCGCGCTTCCGCAAGGAGCGCATCCAGGACACCGTGGTCTTCTTCGGCTCCGCCCGCGTCCATGCCCAGGCCCATGCGGAAAGCGCGGTGCAACTGCTGGAGCAGCCCAGCTCCCACGCTCCCATCGCTCCCGCCCAGCGCACCCAGCTCGACCGCGCCCGCACCGACCTCAAGATGGCGCGCTACTACGAGGACGCGCGCCGCCTCGCCCGCCTGCTGACGGAGTGGTCCATCCATCTGCCCGGCCGGCGCCACCGCTTCGTCGTGACCTCCGGCGGGGGCCCCGGCATCATGGAGGCCGCCAACCGCGGAGCCCGCGAGGCCGGCGGCAAGACCGTCGGCCTCAACATCCGCCTCCCCTACGAGCAGATGCCCAACCCCTACATCAGCCCCGGCCTCAACTTCGAGTTCCACTACTTCTTCATGCGCAAGTTCTGGTTCGCCTACCTGGCCAAGGCCCTGGTCATCTTTCCCGGAGGCTTCGGCACCCTGGACGAGCTCTTCGAGCTGCTCACCCTGGCGCAGACCGACAAGCTGGCCAAGAAGATCCTGGTCATTATCTACGGCAGCGAGTACTGGAACCGCGTCGTCAACTTCCAGGCGCTGGTGGACGCCGGCACCATCTCCCCCGAGGACCTCGACCTGTTCCGCATGGTCGATACCCCGGAAGAGGGCTTCCAGCGCCTGCGCGACGGCCTCACCAAGTTCCACCTCGAGGCCCCGCACCCCAAACAGGAAGACACCGCGCCCGGCATCGCCAAGACCCGGCCGCCCTAGACATCGGGTCATCGGGCCATCGGGTGATCGGTCCATGTGGAGGTCATGCTTCTCTACTACATCACGGATCGCCGCCAGTTCCCCGGTGATGAGGAGGAGCGCCGTCGCCGGCTCATGGCCAAGATCGCGGAAGCGGCGCGCGCGGGCGTGGACTATATCCAGTTGCGCGAGAAGGACCTGTCGGCGCGCGAACTCGAGCACCTGGCGCGCGAGGCCCGCGCCCTGGTCCGCATGACGCCGCCGCCGCTGGGCCGCCGCCCCGCCTGCCTGCTGGTGAACGCGCGTCTCGATATCGCCCTGGCCGCCGGCCTCGACGGCGTGCATCTCCCCTCGGAGGACCTCTCCCCCGACGAGGCGCGCGGGATCTGGAGAGCGTTTTCTAGAAACTCGAAACGAGAAACCAGGAACTTCCTGGTCGCCGTCTCCTGCCACTCCGTCGCCGCCGTGCGCCGCGCCGATCAGCAGGGCGCCGACTTTGTGGTCTTTGGGCCCGTCTTCGAGAAGGTGGCGGCGCGCGCCCGCCCCGGCGTGGGTCTCCCCGAGCTGCGCCTCGCCTGCCACGACGAGCCCGCGCTCGATCCCCGCACCGCCGCCTCCTACAGCCGCTTCATGCCGGTGCTGGCCGTGGGCGGCGTCACCCCGGAGAAAGCCGCCGCCTGCCTGGAAGCGGGCGCCGCCGGCCTCGCCGCCATCCGCCTCTTTCAGGAGAACGACGTCGCCGCCCTCGTCCGCCAGTTGCGCGGCAGCACCGCCCCCGCCGCACCCTCCGGCCCGCCCCCCGCCGCGACCATCTGAAGCAGGCGTGTGGCACAGCCGCCGGGGCGCGACTGGCGCCCCCGCGCTACATGATCTTCTTCCCCGCCGCGATCATGGCCACCGACTTGGCCGCACGCCGCTCTCGCGTCTCCGCCTGCTT
>DASPRL010000092.1 GCA_035624475.1 Terriglobales bacterium | reverse complement strand
CAGGCGCCCCCGCCGAGAAGGGAGCATCCCGGCCGTGAAACTCACCCTCCAGCGCGTTGCCGAGCTGGCCGCGGCCTTCGGCGACTTCGAGGCTGGCGCCCTGGCCCAGGGTTATTCCATCGATTCCCGCACGCTCGCGCCTGGTGAGCTGTTCTTTGCGGTGCGCGGCGAGCGCCTGGACGGACATGATTTCGTGGAGCACGCGCTGCGGAGAGGTGCGGTGGCCGCCGTCGTCTCCCGCCAGCAGCGGTCGCGCTTCCCTGCGAATGCCCGGCTGCTGGTGGTGGACGACACCCTGGCCGCCCTACAGGCGCTGGGCGCCGCCGTCCGCCGCCTCTGGGGCAGGACCCTAGTGGCGGTGACCGGCTCGACGGGCAAGACCACCACCAAGGAGGCCATCGCCCACCTGCTGGCCACGCGCCTCCGGGTGATGAAATCGGAAGGCAATCTGAACAACCACTTCGGCCTGCCCTTGCAGCTCTTGCGCCTGGAACCCGAGCACGAGGCCGCGGTGCTGGAACTGGGCATGTCCCACGCCGGCGAGATCACGCTGCTGGCCCGCCTGGCCCAGCCGGAGATGGGAGTGGTGACCAACGTCGCCCCGGTACACCTCGGCTTCTTCAACTCCGTGGCCGAGATCGCCCGCGCCAAGCAGGAGCTGGTAGCCGGGCTGCCGCCGACCGGCACCGCCGTACTCAACGCCGACGACGAGTACGTCTCCCAGTTCGGCCGCGACTTCCAGGGCAAGGTCGTGACCTTCGCCCTCGCCCGCCCCGCCGACGTGCGCGCGGAGCGGCTCGAGGACCGGGGCACGGCCGGCTCCACCTTCGACTTGGTAGCCGGCGGGCGCCGCGAGCCCGTCGCCCTGCCTCTGCTGGGCCGGCATAACGTCTACAACGCCCTGGCAGCGGTGGCGGTGGCCCTGGAATCCGGTGTCGCGCCCGGGGAGGCCGCAGCCGCCCTCGGCACGCTGGCGCCTTCGGACAAGCGCGGGGAAGTGCTGGAGCTGGCCGGCGCCACCGTCATCAACGATTGCTACAATTCCAATCCCCGGGCGCTGGACGCCATGGTCGACGTGCTGGCGGCCCTGCCCGCCACCCGCCGCATCGTGGTGGCCGGGGAGATGCTGGAGCTGGGCCCCAGCGGCGAGGAACTGCATCGCCGCTGCGGCGCCCGCCTGGCGGAGAAGGGGATCGATCTGCTGGTGGGAGTGCGCGGCCTGGCTCAGGCCATGGTCGACGCCGCCCGCGCAGCCGGGGTGGAGGCACTCTTCCTGGCTTCGGCGGAGGAAGCCGGGGAGTGGCTGGCGCACGAGGTACGCCCCGGCGACTGCGTGCTCCTGAAAGCCTCGCGCGGGGTTAAGCTCGAAGCGGCGCTGGAGACCTGGAAGGCCCGGCTAGGCGTGGCGGCCCCGCCGGCGAACGGCTGACCCGAGGAAACGAGAGGGACGATTGCTCTACTGGCTGCTCTACGAACAACTGTTCCGGTATTTCTCGCCCTTCCGCATCTTCCGCTTCCTCACCTTTCGCACCGCTTTTGCCAGCCTGACGGCGCTGTTCATGGGTTTGGTGGTGGGCCCCGCCGTCATCCGCCAGTTGCGCGAGTTCCAGATCGGCCAGTTCATCCGCGAGGAAGGCCCCGCCGCCCACCACAAGAAGGCGGGCACGCCCACCATGGGCGGGGTGCTGATCGCCATCTCCATCGTCGTTCCCACGCTGCTGTGGGCGGACCTCAGCAACATGTTCGTGTGGCTGGCGGTGCTGGCCACCCTGGCCTTCGGCTCCATCGGCTTTGCCGACGACTATCTGAAGGTGGTGCACCACCGCAACCTCGGCCTGACCGCCCGCACCAAGCTGGCGCTGCAGGTCCTGACCAGCGTGCTGCTGGCCACCGGCCTGGTTCTGCTGCAGGCCAGCGGCGACTATTCCACCCACCTCATCGTTCCCTTCTTCAAGAAGTTCCGCCCCGACCTGGTCATCACCGGCCTGACCCACAATCCCCATCTCTGGCCGCTGGCCTTCCTGCCCTTCATCCTCTTCGTGGTGCTGGTGGTGGTGGGCTCGTCGAACGCGGTGAACCTGACCGACGGGCTGGACGGGCTGGCCATCGGCTGCACCGTGATCGCCGCCGGCGCGCTCACCATCCTCACCTACGTCAGCGGCCACGCCGTCTTCGCCGGCTACCTCGACCTGGAACACATGCCCCAGGTAGGCGAATTGACCGTCTTCTGCGGTGCCATGGTGGGCGCCAGCATCGGCTTCCTGTGGTACAACGCCCACCCCGCCGAGATCTTCATGGGCGACGTGGGCTCCCTGGCCCTGGGAGGCGCCATCGGCACGATCGCCGTCATCATCAAGCAGGAATTGCTGCTGCCCTTCATCGGCGGGGTCTTCGTGCTGGAGGCGCTCTCCGTCATCCTGCAGGTGGCCTCCTACAAGCTGCGCAAGAAGCGCATCTTCAAGATGGCCCCCCTGCACCACCACTTCGAGCTCCTGGGCTGGTCGGAATCCAAGATCATCGTGCGCTTCTGGATCGCCAGCCTGGTGTTTGCACTCTTTGCTCTGACGACCTTGAAGTTGCGCTGATGCCCGACGGACTCGTGGCACAATGACACACGGTGGGATAGAGAGCGGAATGGAAGTCAAAGGCAAGCGCATCCTGGTGGTGGGGCTGGGCAAGTCGGGGGTGGCGGCGGCGCTGTTCCTCGAGGCGCACGGCGCCCGCGTCACCGTCTCCGACGCCAAAACCGAGGAGGAGCTGCGCAGCGAGATCCCCGCCCTGCTCGACAAGGGCATCACCGTCGAGGCCGGCGGCCACGGCGACCGCACCTTCCGCGACCAGGACCTCATCGTGGTCTCCCCCGGCGTGCCCTACGAGATCGCGCAACTGCAGCAAGCCCGCTCCCAGGGCGTGCCCGTCATCGGCGAAGTGGAATTGGCCTCCCGCTTCCTCAAGGGCCACCTCGTGGCCATCACCGGCTCCAACGGCAAGACCACCACCACCGCCTTGACCGGTGAGGTCATCTCTATGGGCGGCTACGAATCGCTGGTGGGCGGCAACATCGGCACCCCCGCCATCTCCCTGGTCGAGGAGTCCACCGACGACACCTACAACGTGCTGGAGATCTCCAGCTTCCAGCTCGAGACCATCGAGAGCTTCCATCCGCAGATCGCGGTGGTGCTCAACGTCACTCCCGACCACCTCGACCGTCACCGCAGCCTGCAGGCGTACATCTCGGCCAAGGCGCGCATCTTCGAGAACCAGACCCGCGACGACTACGCCGTGCTCAACGCCGACGATCCCACCTGCCTGCGCCTGGCCGACGACTGCCGCGCCCACACCCGCTTCTTCAGCCGCAAGGGCGAACTCAAGCATGGCGCCTACGTGAAGGAAGGGAAGATCTACTGGCGCGAGGAGGAGAGCGGCGAGCAGGAGATCATGCCCGTCGCCGGCATCACCCTCAAGGGGGCGCACAATCTGGAGAACGTGCTGGCGGCCGTCTGTGTGGGCCGCCTGGTCAACGTCGAGCCCCACCGCATCCGCCGCGCGGTGGAGGAGTTCAAGGCGGTCGAGCACCGCCTGGAGTTCGTCGCCAACATCCGCGGCGTCGACTATTACAACGACTCCAAGGCCACCAACGTGGACGCCACCACCAAGGCCTTGGAATCCTTCTCCTCCGGCATCCACATCATCCTGGGCGGCAAGGACAAGGGCAGCGACTACTCCGTGCTCAACCCGCTGCTGAAGTCGCGCGCCAAGCGCGTGTATACCATCGGCGCCGCCGCGGCGAAGATCGAGTCGCAGATCGCCGGGGCCGCTGAGATCGTCCACGCCGAAACCCTGGAGAACGCGGTGCGGCGCGCTGCCGAAGCCGCCGCCCCCGGCGACGTGGTGCTGCTGGCGCCTGCCTGCGCCAGCTTCGACCAGTTCGAGAACTACGAGCACCGCGGCCGCGTTTTCAAGGAAGCCGTGGCTGCCCTGGCCGCCAAGTCCGCCGGCAAGACCGGGCCCGAGGCGAAGGGAGGGGCCGCCTGAGCCATGGCTAAGCGCGTCAGTGTCGACAAGACGCTTTTCACGGTGACGGTGCTGCTGGTCTTCGTCGGCCTGGTGATGGTCTTCAGCGCCTCCGCCGTCATGGCCCAGGAGCGCTACGGCTCCGCCTACACCTTCCTGCTGCGGCAACTGGCTTGGGCGGTGGTGGGCATGACCGTGATGGTGCTGGTCATGAACCTCGACTACCGCCGCTGGAAGCATCCCGCGGTGGTCTTCTCCCTGCTGGGCGTGACCACGCTCATGCTGGTGGCGGTCTTCTTCCTCGACCGCGCCCACAACACCCACCGCTGGTTCCACCTGGGACCGCTCTCCTTCCAGCCCTCCGAACTGGCCAAGCCCGTCCTCATCCTCTTCCTGGCCTATTTCCTGGAGAGCCGCACCAAGTCCATGGACGACTGGCGAGGCACCCTGCTGCCCGCGGCCGTGCCCTCGCTAGTCTTCGCCGCGCTCATCATCAAGCAGCCCGACCTGGGTACCGGGCTGGCCTGCCTGGCGGTGACCGCCGTGGTCCTGTTCGTGGCCGGCATCCGCCTGCGCTACTTCGCTTACCCGGCGATCGCCCTCATCCCGCTCTTCTACTTCCTGGTCATTCGCGTGCAATGGCGCTACGAGCGCATCCTCGCCTTCCTGAATCCCTACTCCGATCCCCTGGGCCGCGGCTTCCACATCATCCAGTCGCTGATCGCGGTGGGTACCGGCGGCTTCGCCGGGGTGGGCCTGATGGAAGGCAAGCAGAAACTCTTCTACCTCCCCGAGCCCCACACCGACTTCATCTTCGCGGTCATCGCCGAGGAATTGGGTCTGGTGGGCGCCGTGGCCGTGGTCGCGCTGTTCGCCGTGTTCCTGGCGCGGGGCATGCGCGCCGCCCTGCGCGCCCAGGACCCCTTCGCCCGCTTCCTGGCCGTGGGCATCACCGCCATGGTGGTGGTGCAGGCGCTGATCAACATCAGCGTGGTGCTGGGCTTGCTGCCCACCAAGGGTATCCCCTTGCCCTTCATCTCCTACGGCGGCTCGTCGCTGTTCGTGACCCTGGCCAGCGTGGGGGTGTTGCTCAACATCACCCAGCACACGGAGTGATATGCGCGCGATCCTGGCGGGAGGCGGCACCGGCGGGCACGTGATCCCTGCCCTGGCCATCGCCCAGGAACTGCGCTCCCGCTATTCCGCCGAAGTGCTTTTCGTGGGCACCGCCCGCGGCATCGAGACCCGCCTGGTGCCGCCCGCCGGCTTCCGCCTGGAGCTGGTGCAGGTGGGCGCGCTCAAGGGCGTCAGCCTGGCCACTCGCGCCCGCACCCTCTTCGACCTGCCCCGCGCCGTGGTGCGCTCCGGGCGCATTCTGGCGGACTTCCGCCCCCAGGTGGTGATCGGGGTGGGCGGCTATGCCTCCGGCCCCGCCATGCTGGCCGCGGCGCTCTCCGGCATTCCCACCTTAGCCTTCGAGCCCAACGTCGTTCCCGGCTTCGCCAACCGCCTTCTCGCGCCCATGGTCGCCGCCGCCGCGGTGCATTTCCCCCAGACCGCGCACTGGTTCCGTGACGCCGTGGTCACGGGCGTGCCCGTGCGCCGGCAGTTCTTCGCCATCCCGCAGCGCCCCGCGGGCGCGCCGCCCACCCTGCTGGCCTTCGGCGGCAGCCAGGGCGCCAGCGCCCTCAACCGCACGCTGGTGGCCGCGCTCCCGGCGCTGCTGCGCGCGATTCCCGGCTTGCACATCCTCCACCAGACCGGCGAGCGCGACTATAATGACGCCCAGGCGGCATACCTGCAGGCGGGGATTTCGGCGGAAGTCTCTCCCTTTATCGACGACATGCCCGGGGCCTTTGCCCGCGCCGACCTGCTGCTCTGCCGTTCCGGCGCCAGCACCGTGGCCGAGGTGACGGCGGCGGGCAAGCCCGCGGTCTTCGTCCCGTTTCCCCGCGCCGCCGACGACCACCAGCGCCGCAACGCCGAGGCCCTGGCCCAGGCGGGAGCGGCTCTGGTCATCCCGGAGGCGGGATTGACCGCGGAGCGCCTGGTGGAGACGGTGTCGAAGCTGTTGGGTGACCGCGCGCGGCTGGCGCAGATGGGCGCCGCCGCCCGCCGGCTGGCCCATCCCGACGCCGCCGCGGAGATCGCCGCCATGGCCGCGCGGTTGGCGGCAGGGAACTAGAAACGAGAAACGAGAAACTGGAAACTGTTCGCCAAGATCCAACGCGTGCATTTCGTAGGTATCGGCGGCATCGGCATGAGCGGCATCGCCGAGGTCCTGCTCACGCTGGGCTACCGCGTCTCCGGCTCCGACCTGAAGCACTCCCCGGTGACCGAGCGCCTGGCGTCGCTGGGTGCCTCCGTCGTCGAGGGCCACCGCGCCGAGAACGTGGTGGGCGCCGAGGTGGTGGTCACCTCTTCCGCCATCGGCCCCGACAATCCCGAGGTGCTGGAGGCGCGCGCCCGCCACGTGCCCGTGATCCAGCGCGCCGAGATGCTGGCCGAACTGATGCGCCTGAAGTACGGCATCGCCGTCGCCGGGATGCACGGCAAGACCACCACCACCTCTATGGTCGCCGCCGTGCTGGCAGCGGCTGGCCTCGATCCCACGGTGGTAGTCGGCGGCCGTGTGGACGCCATGGGCTCCAACGCCCGCCTGGGCAAGTCCCACTACCTGGTCGCCGAGGCTGACGAGAGCGATCGCTCCTTCCTCAAGCTCTCGCCCA
>DASPRL010000091.1 GCA_035624475.1 Terriglobales bacterium | reverse complement strand
CCACGGCCAGGTTGCGGACATTGGCGCCTTCGTAAACCTTCACGCTTGGACTCCTTTCAGAACTCCCCTGGGGCGAACTTGGCAGGACGGCCGGCGGCGGGCTCCCCCGCAGAACCGGGCCGCGTGACAGGGGCAAACAGGGAATGCTAGCACACGCAAAATGGCAGGCTCAACCGCGGTGGGCGCTTGCGCTGGCGACCCAGCGTTGTGTAGCCTTGAGGGCCTCTCCGCCATCTGGACCAGGGCAGAGTCCAGGATCGATGCGACGCAGCCTCTCCATCTTCGTGCTGGTGTTGCTGCTGGCGCCGCTGGCGTTGCCGCTAACGCTTGCCGGGGGCGCGCCCGCCCTGCCGATCTGTTGCCGCGCGGGAGGCGCGCACCACTGCACCGGCATGGCCGAATTGCGCCTGCCGGGCGACGGCTTCCGCGAGGCCGCCGGCAAGTGCCCCTATGCTCACGCCACTCTGCTGTCCAACGTGCTGCGCGCGCAGGCGCCGGCGGCGGTTCCGGCGCCGCTCGCCACGCAAGCTGCAAGCGTCCCAACGGCCAGCACCCAGGCGGCCGCGCCCGCCCTCGGCCTCCAGTCTCCGCGCGCTCCTCCCGCTCGCTCCTCCCTGTAATCCCGCAAGGCCGATTCTTCGATCCTGGAGGAGTGATCCCGTATGACGTGGCTCGCGCTGCGCCTGAGAGATTCTTTGCTACGAACCGTGCTGGTGGCGCTGGTGTTTTCCCTGGCCTCGCTGCCGGCCCTGGCCACCGCCCTGGGTAACGTCCGCGGCCTGGTGCATGACCCGGACCATCGTCCCATCCAGGGAGCGGAGGTCACGCTGCGCGCCCTCAACCTGCAGTGGTCGAAAACGGTGGTCAGCAACGATGAGGGCGAATTCCAGTTCGACGCGGTGGAGGCGGGGGAATACCAGGTCGAGGTGACCGCGCCCGGCTTTGCGCCCCAGCAGCAGCGCATCCTGGTCACCACCGGCCGGGCTCTGGAGCTGCACTTCCCCATGCGGGTGGCGCCGGTCACGCGGAGCATCGAGGTCTCGGCCGAGCCCGCCACCGTCGACACCACCTCCTCCACCACCCAGAGCGTGATCGAGCGCCGGCAGATCGTCACCACCCCCGGCGCCCAGCAGGCCAACAGCCTGGCCATGATCACCGACTACGTGCCCAGCGCCGTCATCGCACACGACCAGCTGCACATCCGCGGCGGCCACCAGGTCACCTGGATGCTCGACGGTGTGCCCATGCCCAACACCAGCATCGCCACCAACGTGGGCCCGCAGTTCGATCCCAAGGACATCGATTCCATCGAGGTACAGCGCGGCGGCTACACCGCCGAGTACGGCGACCGCACCTACGGCGTCTTCAACGTCATCACCCGCTCCGGCTTCGAGCGCTCCAACGAGGGCGAAGTCGTGGCCAGCTACGGCAGTTTCCACGGCACCGACGACCAGCTCAGCTTCGGCAGCCACAGCGAGCGCTTCGCCTACTACGCCAGCGTGGCCGGAAACCGCAGCGACCTGGGTCTGGAGACGCCCTCGCCCCAGGTGCTGCACGACCTGGGCACCGGGCTCAGCGCCTTCACCTCGCTCATCTTCAACGTCACCCCCAGCGACCAGGTCCGGCTGCTGGCCTCGGCGCGCGGCGACCACTACCAGGTGCCCAACACCCCGGAGCAGCAGGCCGCCGGCATCCGCGACACCGAGGACGAACGCGACGTCTTCGTCAACTTTTCCTGGATCCACACCGTAAGCAGCGGCGTAGTGCTGACCGTCTCCCCCTTTTACCACTTCAACCGCGCCCACTACCTGGGCGGGCCGGAGGACACCCCGGTCAGCCCCGAGCAGGACCTGGGCTCCAACTACGTCGGCGGGGTGAGCACGTTGGGCGTGGTGCGCGGCAAGCACAACGCCCGCTTCGGGGTGCAGGTCTTCGGCGAGCACGACAACGCCTTCTTCGCTGTGACCACGCCCGGCGACGCCGCCTCCCTGTCCTCCCGCGTCATCACCTGGGGCGACGTCGAGGCCGCCTTCCTGGAGGACCAGTACCGGGCCACGAGCTGGCTCACGCTCAACGGCGGGGTGCGGCTCACGCGCTTCTCCAGCGCGTTCACCGAGACCGCCGCCGACCCCCGCATCGGCGCCGCCATCGATCTGCCCCGCCTGGGCTGGGTGCTGCACGGCTTCTACGGCCGCTATTACCAGCCGCCGCCGCTGCTCACGGTCTCCGGACCGGTGCTGGCGCTGGCGGCCACCGAGGGCTTCGGCTTCCTGCCCTTGCACGGCGAGCGCGACGAGCAGTGGGAGGCCGGCCTCACCATCCCCGTGCGCGGCTGGGTGCTGGAGACCACCTACTTCCACACCGCCGCCAAGAACTACTTCGACCACGACGTCCTGGGGAACTCCAACATCTTCTTCCCGCTCACCATCGCGCGCGCCCGCATCCACGGCTGGGAGACCACCCTGCGCTCGCCCCGGATCGCGGGCCGCCTGCAACTCTACCTGGCCTACTCTCACCAATACGCGCAAGGCGCCGGCGGGGTGACGGGCGGGCTGACCGACTTCGAGCCCCCCGACAGCGGCTATTTCTTTCTCGACCACGACCAGCGCGACACTTTGAGCACCGGCTTCTACCTGGGCCTGCCTTGGAGGAGCTGGGCCTCGGGCAACGTGGCTTATGGCTCCGGTTTCCTGGATGGAGACGGGCCCGCGCACCTCTCCCCCCACACCACCGTGGACCTGGCCCTGGGCAAGTCCTTCGGCGAGGATTGGTCGGTCCAGATCGCCGGGCTGAATCTCTCCAACCACCGCTACCTGCTCGACAACAGCAACACCTTCGGTGGCACCCACTACGTCAACCCGCGCCAGGTCATCTTCCAGGTGCGCTACCGCTTCCACTATTGAGGCGCGCCGGCCGCATGACGCCGGCCAGCCCTTTCAGCTACCATGGGCATCTAACCGCAGGAGAAGGTCCAACCGACAAGGATGGGGAGAGCAGACGAATGAGGAACCGCGGGGTGTTCCGGATGGTGGCGGCGCTGGCGCTGCTGGCGCTACCGGCGCTGGCGCAGGATCCCAGGAGCGAGGTGCTGCGTCCGCCCAAGGGCGCCAAGGTGGCCCTGGTGGTCTTCGAGGACCTGCAGTGCCCGGATTGCGGGCGCGCCGCTCCCCTGCTCAGCCAGGCTGCCCGCACCTACAAGATCCCGCAGGTGCGCTACGACTTCCCCCTGAAGATGCACCCCTGGGCGCGCCAGGCGGCCATCTTCGCCAAGTACTTCGACACCAAGTCGAAGGCCCTGGGCGACGAGTTCCGCGACTACATCTTCGCCAACCAGCCCGTCATCACACCCGACAACCTGCGCAGCTACGCCGAAAAGTTCGCCGGCGAGCACAAGCTGGCCCTGCCCTTTGCCGTCGACCCCATGGGCGTGCTGGAGAAGAAGGTGGACCAGGACATCAACGTGGGCCTGAGCGTGGGCGTGCAGCACACTCCCACCATCTATGTGGTCAGCGACGCGCGCGCCGGCACCCCCTTCGTCGAGGTGGTGGACCGCAGCCAGCTCTTCCAGATGATCGACGAGATGAAGCGGCAGGCGGGCGCGCGCTAGCCCGGCGCCTTTCCCGGCAGAAGGAAACCCCGCCCGCGGGCGGGGTTTTTCACGGTCGCAGCCTCAGAGCTTGCGCAGGACCTCGAAGCAGTCTTGGTTGTTGGGTTGCGTGTCGAGAGGATAGACCTTGGCGAAGACGATCTTGCCGCGCTTGTCCACGATGAAGACGGTGCGGTCGTTGATGCCGGGGATGGGGTCGCCGGTGCGCAACACCTTGTACTTCTTGGCCACCGCGCCGTGGGGGTAGAAGTCCGAACACAGCGGGTAGTGGAGCATCCCGATGTCTTTCTTCTGCCACGCGATGTGGCAGAAGAGGGAGTCCACGCTTACGCCCACGACCTGGGCATCGAAGCCGGCGAACTTCTCGAGGTCCGCGTCGTACGCCGACATTTGCGCGGTTCAAGTCGGGGTCCAGTCCAGGGGATAGAAGGCCAGGACCACGTGCTTCTTGCCGCGGTAGTCCCTGAGCTTGAGCTTGCCCTTCAGGTCGCCGGTGACCGCGGGCAGCTCGAAGTCCGGCGCCGTGGTGCCGACTTTCAACGCCATGGACGTGCCTCCGCTTGCACAACCGATGACTTGACGCGAGTCCATTCTATGCGGCGGGCCGCGAGGGCGGCAAGCGGGGAGAGAGCAAGGCAGAAGGCAAAGACGGCGCCATCACTTCCTTTTGCCTTTTTCCTTTTGCCTTGTTACTTCCTCCCCACCAACTGCCGCAGGACGTAGTGGAGGATGCCGCTGTGGCGGTAGTACTGGGCTTCCTGGGGGGTGTCGATGCGTACCGTGGCCTGGAACTCCTTCACCTTGCCGTCGGCGGACTTGGCGCGCACTTTCACCATCGAGCCGGCAGAGAACTTCTCCACCACCGCGGGGATGCCGGTGATCTCGTAAACCTCTTCGCCGCTCAGGCCCAGGGAGTCCGCATTCTGCCCGGCGGGGAACTGCAGCGGCAGGATGCCCATGCCGACGAGGTTGGAGCGGTGGATGCGCTCGTAGCTTTCGGCGATGACCGCGCGCACGCCCAAGAGCAGCGGGCCCTTGGCCGCCCAGTCGCGCGAGGAGCCGGAGCCGTACTCCTTGCCCGCCAGGAGGACGAGCGGCACGCCCTCCTTCCGGTACTGCTCGGAGGCCTCGAAGATGGTGGCCACCGCGCCGTCGGGGAAGTGGCGGGTGAAGCCGCCCTCGGTGCCGGGAGCGAGCTGGT
>DASPRL010000090.1 GCA_035624475.1 Terriglobales bacterium | reverse complement strand
AGCCGTAGCTGGCCAGGCACTCCAGCACCCGCCCGGTGATGTCGACCGTCGCCGGGTCCAGCATGGCGTTGTGGTCGGCGAAGGGGATGTACTGGAAGACCATGCGGTCGTTGTCCTTGTCGAAGGAGGCCCAGCCGCCGTTGCGGCACTGCATGGAGAGCACCCAGTGCAGGGCGCGCTCCACCGACTCGTGCTGGTAGCGGTCGTCGGGCCGGTCGACATGGCTGAGGCCCAGCATGACCATGGCGCTGTCGTCCACGTCGGGATAAAACTCGTTGTTGAACTCGAAGTACCAGCCCCCGGGCTGGGCGCCGCCGTTCTTCACGCACCAGTCGCCGCGGTGGGTCACCTGCTTCTGCAGCAGCCAGTCGGCGGCCTTCACCATGCGGGGATCGCTGGCGGGCACGCCGCTCTCTCCCAGAGCGAACAGGGCGTAGGCGGTGTCCCAGACCGGCGACTTGCAGGGCTGCATGCGGAAGCTGTCCTCTTCCTCGATGCCCAGCGCTTCGAACTCGTCCATGGCGCGGATGAACTGGGGATCGTCCACCGAATAGCCCAGGCAGCGCAGCGCGATGATGGAGTTCATGAGCGCCGGGTAGATGGCGCCCAAGCCGTCGCTCTTCTCCATGCGCGCCAGCATCCAGCGCTCCGCCACCTTCAGCGCAATCGAGCGCAGCGGGCGCACGTGCACCCGCTCGAACCAGTGGGTCATGTGGTTCAGCACCAGGAAGAAGTTGCGCCAGCTCACGATCTGGCGCTGGTCCCAGTGCAGGCGCATGTCCTTCTTGTTGAAGCCGTGCAGGAACAGCTCCTGCACCCCCATCTCCGGTGGGATCTTCTTGAAGGGCTTCTTGGCGTAGGCGATGGAGAGCGGCACCAGGATGGCCCGCGACCACGACGAGATCTCGTAGATGTTGAACCAGAACCAGCTGGGGAATAGCACCATCTCCGGGGGGACGGCGGGCACGGTCTCGTAGCTGTATTGCCCGAAGAAGCAGAGATAGATCTTGGTGAAGGTGTTGACCTGGGTGACGCCGCCCATCTCCAGGATCTTCTTGCGGGCGCGCGCCAGCGCGGGGTGCTCGGCGCTGTAGCCCGCCAGCTTCAGCCCGAAGTAGGCCTTCACCGAGGCACTCACCCTGGAGGGGGCGCCGTGGTAGATGCCCCAGCCGCCGTCCTCGTTCTGGTGCTGCAGGATGTAGCGGGCGGCCTTGGCCGTGCGCTTCGGGTCGCCCGTGCCCAGCAGGGCGTGCAGCAGGATGTAGTCGGATTCCAGGGTGGTGTCGGCCTCCAACTCGCCGCACCAGTAGCCGTCCTCGTGCTGCTGGGAGAGCAGGTACTTGCGCGTGGCATCCACCGCCGCAGCCACGCGGCTCTTGATGTCGTCGATCTTTCCGAAGAGCATGGGCGCCAGGGAGCGCCGTTCGCCGGGTGTTTCTGCCATAGGGGGGATTACTCCGCGGCCGCCGGCGCGGGCGAGATGGCCTCCACGATCTCCGGAGGCAGGCCGAAGCGCACGTTCTCGGCGATGACTTCCACCTCCTGGACGTTGGTGAAGCCTTCCTTGGCCAGGAACGCCACCACTTCTTCCACCAGGCATTCGGGGGCGGAAGCGCCGGCGGTCAGCGCCACCGTCTTCACTCCCTCCAGCCAGGCCGGGGAGATGGCGCGGTAATTCTCGATCAGGTGAGAGGGCGCGTTCAGGCTGCGAGCCACTTCCACCAGCCGCTTGGAGTTGGAGCTGTTGTCGGAGCCCACCACCAGCAGCAGGTCGGCGCTGCCCGCGATCTGCTTCACCGCCGTCTGCCGGTTCTCGGTGGCGTAGCAGATGTCCTGCGCCGCCGGGCCGTGGATGTTGGGGAACTTCTGGCGCAGCGCCTCGATGATGTCCCGGGTCTCGTCCAGGCTGAGGGTGGTCTGGGTCAGGTAGGCCACGCGGTCCGGGTCGGGGACGGTGAGCGACTCGACCTCCTCGGCCGTGCCCACCACCTGGGTCACCACGGGGGCCTCGCCCAGGGTGCCGATCACCTCGTCGTGGTCGCGGTGCCCGATCAGCACCAGAGAGTAGCCCTCGCGCGCGAACTTGACCGCCTCCACGTGCACCTTGGTCACCAGCGGGCAGGTGGCATCGATGACCCGCAGGTTACGGTGCTGGCTGGCGTCGCGCACCTCCGGCGAGACGCCGTGGGCGCTGTAGATCACCCGCTCGCCCGCCGGAACCTCCTCCACGCTGTCCACGAAGATGGCGCCCTTGCCCGATAACTCCTCCACTACATAGCGGTTATGCACGATCTCCTTGCGCACGTAGATGGGCGGGCCGAAGGTCTCCAGGGCGATGCGCACGATGTCGATGGCGCGCACCACCCCGGCACAGAACCCCCGGGGCTTCAGCAGCAGCAGCGTCTTGCCGTTGTTCGAAGCTGTCATTCCGATGTCGCCCAGTATACCCGCAGAATGGCCAATCCGAAAACCCCAAGTTGGGGGGCTAACCTATAGATGCAACGGGGATTAGCTGGGTTACTCGAACTCTAGCATGGGCCTCTGCGCCGGCGCCTTTGAAAGCGCTGAATCAGGCAAAACCGGGGTCGAACAGCCGCCCGGGACGGGCCAGCGGGCCGAGCTTCCAGCAGCTATTGCAGGTTGGGGGCCAAGAGGTCGATGCGCCCGGGCTGCCCTTCCACCTCCACCTCCATGCGGGTGTAGCTCCACTCTCCGGCGCTCTTCTTTCCCACCACGTAAACGGTTCCCTTGCCCTTGGGCCCGGAGATGGGGATGGAGAGATCGGCGTCGCCGGCCGCCCCGCTGACGTTGATGCTGCCGCTGATGAACCAGCCCGGCTGGATGGGTTGGCCCAGGCGCAGAACCACCTCCGGGTTGGCCTTGGCCTTAGCCAGGGCCTGCTGGTAGGCGTCGGAGGAGCGGATGCTGCCCATGACCAGCAGCATGATGCCGCCCACGAAGGCGACGGCCAGGATGATCACTCCCAGGCAGCCTACCCCTACCACGGCCTTCCAGTGGCGGGCGAACCACCCCTGGGGTTGCGGCGGAACCGGAGTTGCAGTGGCGGACATGGCGATGCCTCCTCAGGCGTTGGTCTTGAGCAACTGCTCGGCGTGCTTCAGAGAAGTCTCGGTCAGGCGCGCGCCGCTGAGCATGCGCGCCACCTCCTGCGTGCGCTCGCGCTCGTCCAGGCGGCTGATGCTGGTGCGCGTCCGCCCGCCCGCTTCCTTCTTGTCGATGCGGTAGTGCTGGTCGGCGAAGGAGGCGATCTGCGGCAGGTGGGTGACGCACAGCACCTGCTGGCTGCGGGCCAGCGACTTCAGCTTGCGCCCCACCGCCTCGGCGGCGCGTCCCCCGATGCCGGAGTCGATCTCGTCGAAGACCAGGGTGCGCGGCGCGGCCGGGCGCGAGGTGCGGCGCGCGCGCCCCCCCGGCTCTACCCCGCCGCTCTCCACGCAGGCCTTGAGCGAGAGCATGACCCGCGAAAGCTCTCCTCCGGAGGCGATCTGCTCCACCGCGCGCAGCGGGTCGCCCGGGTTGGTGGAGATGAGGTAGCGTACCTGGTCGAAGCCGGCGGCGGTCCAGTTCCCTTCCTCTTCCCCACCGCTCAGCTCGATGCGGAACCTGGCCTTCATGGCCAGGTCGTTGATCTCGTCCTCCGCCAGCTTCTCCAGCTTGCGCGCGGCCTCGGCGCGCTGCCGGGAGAGAGCGCGCGCGGCGCGCAGATACTCGCCGGCGGCGGCGGCCAGCTCGGCGCGCAACCGGCGCAGCACCTCGTCGCGGTTCTCCACCTCGTTGAGCTTGCGCGTGACCTCGGCGCCGTAGGCGATCACCGCTTCCAGCGTCTGCCCGTACTTGCGCTTCAGCCGGTCGAGCAGCGCCAGCCGGTCTTCGACCTGCGCCAGCCGCTCCGGCGAGGCCTGGATGCGCTCGGCGAACTCGCGCAGCTTTCCGGCCGAGTCCTCGGCCGCGATGCGCGCCGACTCCAGCGCCGCCAGGTCCTCGCGGAAGGTCTTCTCGTCGTAACCCGCCAGCTCCTGCACCCGCCGGATGGCGGCTCGCAGCGAAGCCGCCGCCGCGCTTTCCCCGTCGTAGAGGTGCGTGTAGGCATGCAGGGCGGCGGCGCGCACCTTTTCCGCGTCGGCCAGGACGCGCTTCTCCGCCTCCAGGCGCTCGTCCTCGCCCGCCTCCGGGCGCGCGTCTTCGATCTCCTTCTTCTGGAAGGACCACAGGTCCACCAGGCGCAGGCGGTCCTGCTCGTCGCGCTCCAATTCCTCGATGTGGCGGCGGATGCTCCGCCACTTCTCGAAGGCGGCGCTCGCGGGCCCGACCGCGGTTCCGGCGTAGGTATCCAGCAGCGCCAGGCGCGCGCTCGCGTCGAAGGCCATCAGGGTCTCGTTCTGGGCGTGGATGGAGGCCAGTTCGGGCGCGAGCTGCCGCAGCACGTTCACCGTGGCCGGCTGGTTGTTGATGAAGACCCGGCCCTTGCCCCCGGCGGCGATCTCGCGGCGCAGGATGATCTCGCCCGCTTCCTCGTCCAAGCCGTTAGCCTCCAGAATGGCGGCGGCCTGCGCTCCCTCGACCCGGAAGACGGCCGCGACCACCGCCTTCTCGGCGCCGTGGCGGATCACCTCGCTCGAGGCCTTCTCCCCCAGCAGCAGCGCTAGGGCGTCGATGAGGATGGACTTGCCCGCACCCGTCTCTCCGGTCAGCAGGTTCAGTCCCGGGGCGAACTCCACCGCCACCTGGTCGATGACGGCGTAATTCTCGACGCGCAGCTCCAGCAGCACCGTGTGTCCTGGAAAGAAAAAGTCGGGCGCAGCATAGCACACCTTCGGCGGGACCTAGGACCGGCTTTCCTGCTTCGGGGCCGGGATGGCCGCCGCCCGCATCGCAAACGCTGGTCTATAATGTGGGCTAGCTCGGTGATTCATCTCGGACCCATGCCTACCTTCTCGTTCGTCCTCGTCGCCGTCGGTGGTGAGATCGTCAATCTGATCCTGCAGAGCGGCCTGGTCGCCCGGGTCGTTTTGCTCATCCTGCTGGGCTTCAGCGTGCTTTCCTGGGCCGTCATCCTGTCCAAGTGGGGACACTTCCGCCGGGCACGCCGGCAGAGCGGCCGCTTCATGCGCGCCTTCCGCAAGATGATGCGCCTGCAGGACTTCTCCGCCGTGAGCGAGCAGTTCAAGCCCAGCCCTCTGGTCGCGGTCTTCGAGGGCGGCTGGCAGGAGGTGCGGCGCCAGGGCGCCAATCCTCACGGCACCGTGCGCAACCTCACCGCCGTACAGCGCGCCACCCAGATCGCCGCCTCCGAGGAACTCACGCGCATGGAGCGCTCCCTGCCCTGGCTGGCCATCACCGGCGCGGTCACGCCCTTCATCGGGCTCTTCGGGACGGTGTGGGGCATCATCGACGCCTTCCACGGCCTGGGCACCGCCGGCGCCGCCACCCTGCGCGCCGTGGCCCCTGGCATCTCCGAGGCCTTGATCACCACCGCCGCCGGCCTGGCCGCCGCCATCCCCGCGGTCATCGCCTACAACCTCCTGCAGAACAACATCCGCGAGTTCGGGGCGCGCATGGACGACTTCGCGCTCGAGTTCCTCAATGCGGTGGAGCGCACCCAGGAGGCGCCGCCCGCTCCAGGAGGCCGCTAGATGGCCTTCACCAACGCCCAAGGCCGCACCCAGACCTCGCTCGCCGACATCAACATCACTCCCCTGGTGGATGTGGTGCTGGTGCTGCTCATCATCTTCATGCTCACCGCTCCCATCCTGCAGTCGGGCATCGAGGTGGAAGTGCCCAAGACCCGCACCGTGAAGGAGATCACCGAGGAGCGGCTGGTGATCACCATCGACCGGCAGCAGCGCGTCTTCCTGGGCAACGAGCCGGTCAACATCAACCAGATCGCGGCCAGGCTGCGTCAGAAGGTCCGCGACCCCGAACACCAGTCCATCTTCCTGCGCGCCGACGAGGAGGTCCCCTTCGGCGCCTTCGCCACCGTGATGGATGCGGTGAAGCAAGCAGGCATCACCAACGTGAGCATCGTGACGCAGCCCTTGCAGCCCCATGGCAGCCCGCGCTGACATCTATCTCGAGCACGGCCCCTGGAAGCGCCCCCTGGCGGCCTCGGCGCTGCTGCACGGGCTGCTCTTCGTCGCCATCGTGGCTTATAACGCCGTGGGATGGCGGGTCGGGGAATCCTGGGGCGGCGGCGGAGGCGGCGACGGCGCCATGAGCGCCACCCTGGTCTCCAGCGTCACCGTGCCCCTGCCCGCCAGCGCCGCCGTCTCCGAGAACGTTCTGGCCAACGAGTCCCGGGGCGTCTCCCAGTCGCTGCCGCAGGCGGCGGAGACGCCCGCGCCCGAGGCCATCGCCATTCCCGAGCGCGCCACCCCCGCCAAGCCGGAGCGCACCGTCACGCGCGAGAAGCCTCGCCCGCAGCCGCCGCCCCAGCCTTCCAACGTGGTCCCCTTCGGGCAGGGCGGGCCGGTCAGCGGGCCTTACGGCGTCTTCAGCACTCCCAATGCCAAGGGCGGGTTCAGCATGACCGGCGGCGGCGGCGACTTCGGCAGCCGCTACGGCTGGTACGTGGACGTGGTGCGCCGCAAGGTCTCGGAGAACTGGCTGAAGTACGAGGTGGACCCCAGCATCACCTCCGCCCGCCGCGTCTACATCACCTTCGACATCCTGCGCAACGGCGAGCCCACCAACATCCAGGTCGAGCAGTCCAGCGGCGTGCCTTCGCTCGACCTCTCGGCCACGCGCGCGCTGCAGCGCATCGACACCTTCGGACCGCTGCCCTCCGACTACGGCGGCAGCAGGGTCTCGGTGGAGTTCTGGTTCGACTACCGCCGATGACGCAACTCGAGCAGAGGACGGTGAAACGATGAAAGCGACTCGGGCTCTTCTGCTGTTCGCATTCCTGGCAAGCTCCGCATTCCTCTCCCTCTCCGCCTTCTCCCAGGAAGACTGGATCCGCACCGGCACCGGGCTGGGGGTGGAGAAGGTCCGCCTGGCCGTCCCCGACTTCAAGCCTTCCTCCACCCAGGGCAACACGCCCGAGCTGATGAAGGCCTTCAACGACACCCTGTGGAACGACCTCGACAACGCCGGCATCTTCGAGCTGGTCTCCAAGAGCTTCTACCCGCTGCAGGTGCCGGGAACGCCCCAGGAACTGAAGCTGGACGCCTGGGGCAATCCCCCGCCCAACGCCGGCATGGTGGCCTTCGGCAGCCTGGGCGTCTTCGACAAGGATGTGCTGGTGCAGGGCTGGCTGGCGGATGTGAAGAACCCGGCCTCGCCGGTGGTGCTGGGCAAGCAGTACAAGGAGGCGGCCACCGTGGACAATGCCCGCCTCCTCGCTCACCGCTTCGCCGACGAGATCATCTTCCGCCTGGGCGGCGGCATTCCCGGCATCGCCGAGAGCAAGATCTACTTCATCAGCAACCGCAGCGGCCACAAGGAAGTCTGGGTGATGGACTACGACGGCCAGAACCAGAAGCAGGTCACCCACCTGGACAGCATCACGCTCTCACCCCGGGTCTCGCCCGACGGCTCCCGCCTGGCCTTCACCTCCTACAAGTACAACAACCCCGACATCCTCATGTACTCGCTGGAGCTGGGACGGCTGGTGAGCTTCCCGCGCTTCAAGGGCACCAACATCTCGCCCGCCTGGTCGAGCGACGGCGGCAAGCTGGCCTTCTCCTCCTCCCTGCCCGGCGACCCGGAGATCTACGTCATCGACGCCAGCGGGGCCAACCTCAAGCGCCTGACCGCCTACCGCGGCCCCGACGTCGCGCCCTGCTGGAACCCCAAGACCAACGCCCAGATCGCCTGGGTGAGCGGGCGCAGCGGCCTGCCCCAGATCTACATCATGGACGCCGACGGCACCAACGTGCAGCGCATCACCGACCAGGGCTACGCCGTCTCGCCCTCCTGGTCCCCCAACGGGCAGTTCCTTACCTTCGCGTGGACCCGTTCGTATGGTCCCGGGGAGCCCGGCCGCCAGGACATCTACCTGCTGGACGTGGTCACCCGGAAGTGGGTGCAGCTCACGCATGAGGCCGGAAACAACGACTTTCCCTCGTGGTCGCCGGACGGGCGCCACATCGTCTTCCAATCCAGCCGCGCCGGCGGCGACCAGATCTGGATGATGCTGGCCGACGGCACCCACCCGCAGCCACTCACCCGAAGTGGGAGTAACACGCAGCCCAACTGGGGCGCTAAATGACTTGCATTCCCGCTTTCGCCGGTTGTACCGTATCGTGCAACGATAATATCGGACTTGTGCGGTAACACGAGAGTAATAACCAGATCCCGCAGTATTCGGAGGATACGGTGAAGCAGAGCACGCTGAAGTGGTTCACGCTTGTTTCCGGGCTGGCCCTGATCCTGCTGCTGGGCGGTTGCGGCAAGAAGGAAGTGCCGCCGCCCGCGCCCCCGCCCCCGCCGCCGCCCGCCCCCACCGCGTCGCTGACGGCCAACCCCGACAGCATCCAGCAGGGGCAGTCCACCACCCTGACCTGGCGCACCGAGAACGCCACCGACGTGGACATCACCGGCCTGGGCAAGGTGGATGCCAACGGCTCGCAGAGCGTCACCCCCGGCGGTTCCACCACCTACACCCTGACCGCCAAGGGTCCGGGAGGCACCCAGCAAGCCACGGCGCGGGTCACCGTGACCGCGGCCCCGGCGCCGCCCCCGCCCTCGGCCACCGAGGAGCAGCTCTTCAACCAGAACATGCGCGACGCCTTCTTCGACTACGACAAATACAACGTCCGCGACGACGCTCGCGCCGCCCTCCAGGCGGATGCCGCCTTCCTCAAGCAGCATCCCAACATCAGCTTCACCATCGAGGGACACTGCGACGAGCGCGGCTCCATCGAGTACAACCAGGCCCTGGGCGACAACCGTGCCCGCTCCGCCCTCGACTTCCTGGTGCAGGCCGGCATCGATCCCAGCCGCGTCCGCACCGTGAGCTACGGCAAGGAGAAGCCCTTCTGCACCGAACACACCGAAGAGTGCTGGCAGCAGAACCGCCGGGCGCACTTCGTCTACGGCAAGTAACCTCGGGCTGGTACGGGGGCGGCACGCGCCGCCCCCGCCCGCTCGCCCTCGCAGGCTCTTTCCCCGGCGCGCGCCTCCATGTACCCTGAGGGTACGGGCCCACCGCCCGCTTGCAACCGCGCATCCTAGTCTCTAAGGTGGAGTGACTATGACTTTCCGACGGTGTTTTCTCCGCTTCGCGCTGCTGCTGCTGCTGCTGGCTGCGGCCCTCCCGGCCTTCGGCGTCAGCAAGGAGATCATCCAGCTCCAGACCCAGGTACAGCAGTTGCAGGACCAGATGGCGCGCATGCAGCAGTCCTTCGACGAGCGCATGGGCGTGATGAAGAACCTGGTCGAGCAGACCAGCGACAACATCAACAAGATGACCACCTCGGTCGACAACCTCAGCAAGCAGGTGGAGCAGTTGCACAACGACGCCGGCGCGCGCTCCGACCAGGTGCAGGGACAGATCCAGGCGCTGCACGATTCGGTGGACGAGCTCAAGGCCAAGCTGGCGGCCATCAGCAAGCAGCTCGACGATCTCAAGAGCGGCCAGCAGAACATCGGCGCGGACGCGCCTCCCCCGGCCGCCGCCGCCGGACAGGCCCCGCCCCCCGACGCCCTCTACAACAACGCCCTGCGCGACTACAACGCCGCCCGCTACACCCTCGCCCAGCAGGAGTTCTCCGACTACCTCAAGTACTACCTCACCACCGACCTGGCCGGGAATGCGCAGTTCTACCTGGGCGAGATCGGCTACAAGCAGGGCGACCTGGAAGGCGCCATCAAGGCTTACGACGTGGTCATCGAGCAGTTCGCCGGCAACAACAAGGTGCCCGCCGCGCAATTGAAGAAGGGCTTCGCCCTGCTCGACCTGGGCCGGCAGAGCGCCGGCGTCAAGGAATTGCAGAGCCTGGTGGCGCGCTATCCTCGCTCCCCCGAAGCCACCCAGGCCCGCGAGCGCCTGCGCAAGCTGGGGGCCGCGGGGCGAACGGCCCGCTGACCCAGAGTTTCAGCCGGGTCTATGGCTACGACACGCTGAACCGCCTGCTGAGCATGACGGCCCCGGGAGACCCCTGCAGCGGGCTCTCCTGGACCTACGATGCCTGGGGCAACCGCACCGACCAGACCGGAGGCGGAGGAAATTGCTACACCTTCCACGCCGCCGCGGACACCAACAACCGTCTGGTGGGATACTCTTATGACGGGGCCGGCAACATGATCGGGGACGGCACGCACACCTACACTTACGACGCCGAGAACCGCATCATCGCGGTGGATGGGGGTGCGGCCACCTACAAGTACGATGCCCTGGGACGCCGCACCAGCAAGACGGTGGGCAGCGCGGGTACGGACTATCTCTATGACCTCGGGGGGCAGGTGGCGACCGAGTACAACAACGGCTGCACAGGCGGGCAGTGGTGCTGGTCGGCGGGGTACATCGCGCTGAACGGGCAGTTGCTGGCGGAGTACAAGGACGCGACCACGTACTTTGTTCTGGCGGATCACCTGGGCTCGACGCGGCTGCTGACCAAGGTGGACCGCACCATCCAGGACTCGCTCGACTACCAGCCCTACGGCGAGCAGACCTCGGGCGACACCGGAACCACCCACAAGTTCACCGGCAAAGAGCGCGACAGCGAGAGCGGGCTCGATTATTCTGGTGCTCGATATCTCGGGTCCGCCATCGGCCGGTTTCTCAGCCCAGACCCAGATAATTTCGGAGCTGCTAACGACGCCCCTCAGAGTTGGACCGCCTATTCCTATGCTGCTAATAACCCACTGAATGCGATCGATCCGAGCGGCCTTGACTGCATCTATACTTCGGATCAGTCATCCGGGTCGGTCACGGTAACAGTGAAGACCGGGGATTGTTATAGCGACACGGACAACGGTGTGTATGTGAACGGGACGGTCGACGTCAACTCGTTGTCATACAACGGGAGAACGGGGGAGCTGGGCTACAACTTCTCGAACCCAGACGAGGGGACTGGGGGCACGGGGGTGATCGCGCTCGCGGCGCCGCCGACTGACCAACTCAATTGGTACGCGCGGGCCGTTTTCTCGCAGCGATCCTTGCAGGTAACTGCCGCCACGATGACGGACTGGCGGACCTACGCGCTTTGGTACCTTTCAGCCGCAGCCGTTGGCACTGGTGGGAGAGGACTCGCATCGCTGTGGCAGTTGGCAACATTGCAAGCCAGTCCCCCTGCTGCGACCGCCATCTTTAGAGTAGGTGCCCTACTGGCAAGAGGCGACGTGGCGGCGGCTGTGGCCTACTTGACCAAGCTAGGATCAACACCAGAAGGGCAGGCTCTTCTGCGGGAGATGGAGATGCGAGTTTCGTTTGCGATCAGCGAGTGTGGGCCGGAGATCGGCGGACCGCAGGACTTTAACCAACTCCTGCAGCTACAACAATTCATCGGCTCGTTCATAACGGGGCCAGGGAGATGACAATGTTCCAAAGGCTGAGACGCCTGGAGGCGGGCAGGGACCCTGACAGATTTCTCCCCCCGGAACTGTCACGCACGCTCGAGCGTGGCGGAGAGCTCCCAAAGGGAAGAATGGAACGAAAGCATTTCCAGTTTGTGCTGATCAACCTTGACGACACAGCACCTGACGAACTGCCCGTCCTCATCAGCAGTGTCGTTACTACGCTCATGCAGCACAAGGCGACGCTGTCGAGCATAACGTCCTCGCTTGTCGTCGGTTTTTTAGGTATACCCTTCCCGAAGAGTGACTCCCCCGAGGCACGGCGAGCGCTCGTGAAGGCCCTCCTCGCGGAGAACGGTAATTCGCTCCGGATTGCACACGGGCAGTGCGACGGAATGGTCGGATTGTTCGGCGTTGAGGGCAACTTCAGGTATGACGGAATCATCCCGGGTTTCTCGCGCATCTTGCGGGAGCTGCTGGACCGCCCATTTGGTAGCGCCGCTGAGATCGCTTGAGGCGAGTCGACTGCAGCTCACGGTTTCGGCTGCGGACTCCCGCTGTCTTTCTTCGCGGGATCGCTCGCGCCCGCAGAGCGGCCAAGAGAGATCCCTCGCAAGGCTGGCGGGTGGCCCACTCAAAGTCCTTAGGGTGCCCCATCCGCTGCACTGAGTCTTTCCGGACTTGGAGGTGGGCGGGTGGCCCACCCTAAACCCTGAGGGTGGCGGGTGGCCCACCCTAAACCCTGAGGGTGCCCCACCCTTTGCGGTTTTTGCAAAGGGTGGGAAGGCGAGAGCGTGAAAAGAAACGATCGCCCAAGTGCCGAGGGTTCAACTCCCCCGCACAACCAAGATCGGGGCCGCG